>CAJYIL010000726.1 GCA_913774795.1 Pseudobdellovibrionaceae bacterium | reverse complement strand
TCTTCGCGGCGATCGTGATCCCGCGTTCGCGTTCGAGATCCATCGAGTCCATCATACGCTCGGCGACATGTTCGTTAGAACGGAACATGCCCGATTGTTTCATCAAACCATCGACGAGAGTTGTTTTGCCGTGGTCGACGTGGGCGATGATGGCAATGTTACGGATTTTTTCTGGGGGGATCATCTTCGTATCGGACATGGGACCTCTGTAGACCGTCCCGGAACATCGGGACGGATTAGCCGTGGCCACCCATCAAGAACGCTTCGCTGCTGGTATCGACTTGCCCGACTGTACGAAGACCCGCGAAAAACTCGGTGGTCATCGCCATCGTCTCGTCGACCGATTGCGCCTGAAAAATAGCTTTACGGAAATTTGAAGCGCCAGGATAGCCGCTGGAATACCAAGACGCAAACTTCTTGATTTGAAGCATCGTGATTCTTTGGTCGGTCGCACGCATGAAGGCCGCATGCAGCTTCTCGAACAGACCGACGAAGTCTTTATCAAAAGCTAACTGAGGCGCCCCCGCCAAAGCCGTGATCGCACGTGATCCCCCTAGCGAAGCACGCTCATCTGCAACCAATTCGTCGGCGAGTGGAGCTGCGACTCGAACACCGGAGGCCAAGAGCTCGCGCGCCTCCCTAAAAATCCAAGGATTCTTAAGGCAACCGCGACCAATCATCACTCCATCGACACCCGTTTCCTGCAAACGACGCACGGCCGTTTCGGCGGAGTTGATATCACCGTTCCCGATGATTGGGATTTTACTAACTGATTTAACGCCCGCGATGAAGTCCCAGTCGGCCAAACCGGAGTAACCGGCCGCGCGGGTACGACCGTGAATGGCAACCCACGTCAGCCCCTCGTTGTACGCGATGTTGCAAACTTCCGCGGCATTTCTCGAAGTCTCATCCCAGCCCGTGCGAATCTTAACCGTGACCGGCAATTTCGTGGCGGCGCGAACGGCGCTAAAAACTTTTTGAACTTGAGGGAGGTCCTTCAAAATCGCCGAACCCGCGCCCTTCTTAACGACTTTGGGGACGGGGCAACCGAAGTTGAGATCGACGAAATCAGCACCCGTTTGTTCAACCACCTGAGCTGCAAGACCCAAGACCTCAGGTGTTTCACCAAAGAGCTGAATCCCGACGGGACGTTGTTTCTCTTCGAACGCCATGAGCTGCGCGGTTTTCACGCTCTTGTATTCGATCCCGTGCGCCGAGACCAATTCGGTGATGACGGCACCGCAATCGAGATCGCGCATGAAGGAGCGGAAACACGAATCCGTGATCCCCGCCATCGGCGCAAGTAAGAACGGGTTCTCTTTTAAAGAGTCGATAAGATTGACGGCCATGTGGATGGCACGTTTTAGTCTGACTCCGTTCAACTCTGCAAGCCGGGAGCAAGTACCATGGCCAAATCCCAAAAGAAAACTTCACCGGATTTCACGATTGGCCTCGATCTCGGAGGCACCAAGGTGGCCATCGCGCTCGTCGATCACGCCGGGAAAATCGTGAAGCAGACCTCTCGGCCAGTTCTCCCTCCGAATATGCCTCAGCTCGACCCTCGTGATCCGTATAAACCTTCTCCGGCCGAAGTGCGTGCCCACGTCGACCACGTCGCAAGCGCGATGGCCGAAGGCGCTCGCGAAGTCGCCGACGTTCTTTCGACGAAAGAGCAGCGCCTGATTCGCGGCATCGGCCTCGCATCGGCCGGCCCTATGGATTTGGGCAAGGGTCTTCTTCTTAACGTTTCGAACATGAAGGGTTGGGCGAAAGTTCCGATCGTTCAGAAAATGACCGATGCCTGTAAGGCACAGAAGCTCCCCGTCTCAAACATCGGTTTCCAGAACGATGCGATGGCGGCGGCGTTAGGCGAAGGCTGGATCGGTCGCGCGAAGGGCGCGAACACTTACGTGATGGTCACCATCGGAACCGGCATCGGAACTGGCGTGATTTTGAACGGCAAGCCCGCGCAATCGGCAGGAATGGGCTCAGAGTGGGGGCACATTCTCTCCGACGTTCGAGGAATTTCGAACCACACCCGCCGCCCTTATGACTTCGAACTCGAGGGGATGGCGTCAGGAACCGGCCTCGTTCGCCAGGCAAAACTGCGCGGCCTGAAATATCAAGACGCCCACCAAATCGCCGATGACGCGCGCAAGGGAAAACGCGAAGCGGTCGATCTCTTTCTTGCCGCTTCCGAGGCTTTGGCCGGAATGTTCTTTACGCTTTCGCTCGGTTTCAATCCCGAGATCTTTTGCGTCAGCGGCGGCATGATTGCCATCGAAGATCTCTTCCTCCCGCGAGCCTGCGAGATCTACCGCGAAGCCATTCGTTCGAAGTATCCGGTCTTCGAAAGACCGATCAAGATCTCAAAACTCGGAACAAAAGCGGGCGTGATCGGCGCCGCGCGACTGCCGCGCCTATGACCCATTTGCCTGGGCTGATCAACGACCTCGCTCTCATTCTCATGACCGCCGGTGTGGTCACGCTGGTCTTCCGAAAACTCAAACAGCCGGTCGTCCTCGGCTATTTGCTCGCCGGATTTCTAGTCGGCCCCCACTTTCTTCACATACCGACCGTTACAGATGCGCCCAACGTCCAAATTTGGTCAGAGATCGGCATCATCTTTCTTCTCTTCGCGCTCGGTCTTGAGTTTTCTTTCAAGAAGCTCGCGAAAGTCGGTGGCAGCGCGGGCGTGACCGCCGTCATCGAAGTCGTCGGTATGGTGGGAATCGGATACCTCACCGGCCAACTTCTCGGCTGGAGCGTGATGGATTCACTCTTTCTCGGAGGAGTTCTCTCGATTTCTTCGACGACGATCATCATTCGCGCGTTTGAAGAAGTGGGCGTAAAAGGACGCGGGTTCGTGAGTCTCGTCTTCGGTGTTCTGATCGTCGAGGACATCATCGCCATCCTTCTCCTCGTCTTGCTTTCGACGGTCGCCGTCACTAAAAGTTTCGCGGGCCTTGAGATGCTTCAGTCCGGAGGAAAACTCGTTTTCTTTCTGACGCTCTGGTTTCTCGCCGGCATTTATTTCGTTCCGTCATTTCTCCGTCGGGCCAAACCTTGGATCAACCAAGAGACTCTGCTCGTTGTCTCCGTGGGACTTTGCTTCGCGATGGTCGTGTTCGCTACCAAAGTGGGTTTCTCACCCGCTCTCGGCGCGTTCGTCATGGGCTCGATTTTGGCGGAGACGGTTGAAGCCGAACGCATCGAGCACTTGATCGGTCCGGTCAAAGACCTGTTTGCCGCCGTTTTCTTCGTCTCGGTCGGAATGCTGATCAATCCCGAGATCCTGCTGAAATACGCTTTTCCAATTGCGATCATCACGTGCGTAACCGTGACCGGAAAAATTCTGACGACGACCATTGGGTCCATTTTGTCAGGTCGAAGCGTTCGTCACTCGGTCCAAGCCGGCTTCTCGCTCGCGCAGATCGGCGAATTCTCGTTCATCATCGCCGGACTTGGGCTTTCGCTCAAAGTCACAAGCGACTTTCTCTACCCGATTGCGGTGAGCGTTTCGGCCGTCACGACCTTCTGCACACCTTATCTCATCAAAAGCTCGGACTCGGCTGCCGACAAAATTGAAAGTCTTTTGCCAGAGAAATGGAAGAACGCCCTTTCGCACTACGCCCGAAACACCGGCACCGTTGCATCGACGAGTGAATGGTCGACGCTCGTTCGCTCTTATGCGATGAACGTCTTCATCTTCGGCATCATCGTGACCGCGATCTTTTTATTCATCGGTAAAGTCGTTCCGTCGTTAATCACTTTTGAGTTCGCGAGCGAGAATTTGCGCGAGGCACTCTGCTTCGTGGCAGCTTTGATGCTTTCGGCTCCGTTTTTGTGGGCGATGGCGATTCGAAGGCCTCAAGCCGAGCTGATTCACTCGATCTGGACAAATTCACGAGCACGCGTGCCGCTCGCCGTTCTTGAAATGTCGCGCGTTCTTCTAGCCTCCGCCCTCATCGGAATTCTCTCATTTGAAGCACTCAACCTCAATTTCGCACTGACGTCTTCGATCGCGTTCTGCGCTATTCTCGTTTTCGCTTTCTCGCGAAACTTAAACGCGACCTATCAACAAATCGAAAAGCGCTTCATCACCAACTTAGGTGAGCGCGAAACGATGTCGGGCGAGCCTGCACCGACACTTGCACCGTGGGACGCCCACGTCGTGTGGTTCGATGTGCCGGCGAATTCGACGATCGCAGGTCTTTCGCTCGGCCAACTCGATATTCGATCGACGTATGGTGTGACAATCGCGGCGATCGAGCGCGGTTCGCGCCGATTGATCGCTCCGAATTTCGATGAACGCATTTTCCCGCATGACCGCTTAGCTGTTCTCGGGACTGACGAACAACTCTCTTCTTTCCGAAAACAAATCGAAACCGAGCATACTTTTGACGCTGAAGAGATCGTGGGCGCGCATTATACTCTGCGCCAGGTCGAACTTCGATCGACCTCACCGATTGTGGGTAAATCAATTCGCGATGCCGAACTTCGTGCGCGCACGAAGGGTCTTTTGGTCGGTCTTGAGAGGCAGGGAAAACGAGTTTTGAATCCGGATGCTTCGACCGTTTTCGAGCCCGGTGATCATCTTTGGATCGTTGGCGATCCCAATTCGATTCGATCGCTAGGCGGCTGACGAACCGAATCAAACTAAATCACTTTCGTTAAGGAATGTTCGATGTTTCGTACAAGTACGTAACAATGAATACCACTCGACGTGTCGGTGAAAGAGTGAACAAATGAGCTATGCCGAACGCGAAGAAGCGCCCAAAAGCTAAAGTCATCGACTCTCTGCCTTTCGGAAAAATCCTGCGCCAAGAGATGAAAGATCGAAAGCTGACCGTTCGTGCGGTTGGTGAGCTCAGCGGTGTAAGCCCCAGCGTCGTCCAGGGTTGGCTCAACAACGTAAATCCGCATAATTTATATGCTGTCGCACAGCTCGCCGAGACCCTCGGCATGAGCTTCAAGGGTTTACTCCTCGGTCAGCGCGAATCGCTCGATAACGGTGGATCGCTAGCCGAAATCCTCGAAGAAAAAGAATTCTTCGAGGGCATCTGCCGCGTGAAAATCCAGCTCCTCACGCCTCGCGGAAAGAGACGCCAACGTTGAAGAGTCCGATCCGGATCCTGCTCGTTGATGATGACTTGAATCTGCTCCAAACTCTCTCCGACTACTTAAAACATAGACTGCTTTCTATTGTTTATATGGCTCACTCGGCTCCCGAAGCCTTCGCACAGTTCGATCTCAACGGCCCGTTTGACTTAGTCATTTCCGATTTCCAGATGACCCCTCACTCAGCCTATGACATCGAGGACTCCCTTCGTCGCAAGCAAGGTAAGACACCATTGATCGTGCATAGCTCGTTGACCGACATCGATGAGTCACGATTTCATCCCGACCATTTCATGGGCCTCGTCCCCAAACCGGGTCACCGTGAGCTCTTTGATTTAATAGCCGAGCGCTTTACCTACGCAAAAAAGACATAGGGTTTACCCAGAGTTTCTCGGTGCGCGCTCCCTCGTCTTTTGAGCTCGACATGAGGCGGCCCAACGATTGCTCTCTTGGCCGCATCCTCTTTCACAAAGGATTCTGCTTTGCGCTCAACCCTTCTTTGTCTCGGTTTGCTAGCAATTCTCCCAGCTTGTTCATCTGGAAGTGGCGGCACCACCGCGGCCACCCCCGGGAACCCCGAGGCAGTCGCAAAAACTCAAACACGTGGCATCTTCACCGCGGAAAAAGAAACCGCACTAGGCGAGTATGGTCAAATTCCAGAAGGGTTTGAACTCACGCCCGCAATCACGTGCGGCGACCAACAAAACTACGACCCGCGCGCACTTGCCGGCGACATATTTATCGAACACCAGATGAGTGCGTCTTCGTCATCGTCGACAAGCTCGACCGTAACGTCAGTCATTCAAACGGTTGACGCAAAACGAATGTCGGAAAGCATCTCGGTTTCTAATATTGCATCGATGCCTGCGATTCCGGGCAATCCGACTTCGGTCCAAGTCCAGTCAAGTTGCACGATCACCGAAGACAAAGATGATCCGGTGAAGTGCGATATCAAATATCTCGGATGGCAACCACCGGAGAATAGCGAGTCACTCTACGAGCATTGCGAGGCCGATTACGGCTCGAACAAATTCGCGAAAACGACCGGACAAATTGCATTAGGCAAATTCAAAATGCCCAACGGCCAAAGCGTGCTCGCGCAATTCGCTCGGCGTGAAAACTCGAATGTCGATATCAAGTGCGGAAAAGGCGAAAACAAAGCGCTGATGGGCACCGGAACGATCATTAGCGAAGACATCGTGACTCGCGAACTCGTCACGCGCGATGCTTTCCTGTGTACGCCGACAGTGACGATTGTCCGCAAACTCGTCTTCCAGCTTGATGATGGCCGAGTCTTGTCGGCATCGCTTGACGAGATCACACAAGCTCCGAAACGCTGAGGAAGATGAGACGTCTTCCTTTCTTCGATACTTTGCGTGGCGTGGCC
>CAJYIL010000725.1 GCA_913774795.1 Pseudobdellovibrionaceae bacterium | reverse complement strand
ATACGGCGTCGATCGCATCTTCGCCAATCGTGGCTCATTTTCTTTTGCACCGGCGACGTGTTCGAGCGGATCAGCCTACACGCCGGGCGACAGTGATGGTCGCAAGCTCGTCGTTCTTTTCAAAGATGAAACGATGGGCTCTTGGGAGCCGATCCCTCCGCAAAACATCAACTTCGTTCCTTTCGCTTTCGAATCGAAGCAAGTTCAGGGCTTTACCGCCGACTCGTTACTGAGGGTCATCGGCGCTTCCGGCGATCCGCTAACGGGTCTCGCGCCTTTGTCGAATGCGCAGTACATCGAACTTTTGGCGTTAATGAACGGAACCTCGACGCGCTTTCAACAATTGGGTGGCTCGCCGATTCCGACGATGACAACGGGCGAGGTCTTGGGCTGGAACGGGTCGACTTGGGTGTCGCAACCCGCGGTGGCGGGCCCGAATTCAGTCACGCAAGCGATGATTCAGACGAACGCGGTCGACTCTTCTAAGATCGCGTCTGGAGCCGTGACGGGCGCAAAACTTGATCCGGCCATTTCGATTTCGACTTCGGGCACGGTTGCGTCAGCGATCTCGACGACACGTGATTTTAAAATCTACGCGGCTTCGCCATCGACGTTCTTCGTCGGGATGATGGCACCTTCGCTGACGTCCTCATACACATTGACTTGGCCGTTGAACGCCGGCGCTGCGGGCCAAGTGCTGACGACGAATGGCTCGGGAGTCCTGACATGGACGACGCCGGCGAGTGCGGCGATCACGGCGCTGACCGGTGATGTGACCGCTTCGGGATCAGGTTCGGTTGCGGCGACGGTCGCGTCGATCGGCGGTTCGACCGCGTCGCAAGTGCATGCGGCTGAACTTCTCGCGAATGCCGCGACCTCGTCGAACACGGCTTTGAGTCTCGTGCGACGGGATGGATCCGGTGGTTTTTCTGCGGGCGCGATCGTGTCCAGCTCTCTTGCCGCGACCGGCTCGGTGACCGCGAACATGCTCACGCTCAACAACGCCGGTTCGGTCGTGAATATCGTCAATCCGGCGATGTCGGCGTACACGTTGACGTTGCCGTTGACTGCCGGAACCTCCGGTCAGGTTCTTGCCACCGATGGAGCTGGCGTCACGTCATGGGTCGGCCTCCCGCCATCGCCTTGGGCTGTGCAAGCCCCGGGCCTCAACTATATGTCTGGAAACGTCGGTATCGGCACGACATCGCCGGTCACGAAGCTTGAAGTCGCGGGGTCGATTCGCGTAGCCGACGGCGGAGAGGCGTGTGCCGCAGCCGTCGCGGGCGCCATTCGCTACAACGGCGGCAATCTCCAATTTTGTAACGGAACAGCTTGGTCAACTCTTGGCGTCGCGGGCTCAGGCATCACGGCGCTCACGGGAGATGTGACGGCCTCAGGCACGGGTTCGGTCGGGGCGACCGTCGCCAGCGTCGGGGGCGTTGCGGCCGCGAGCGTGGCGACGGGAGCGAATCTTGCGAACGCCGCCACGAGCGCGAACTCGGCCAGTGCGATCGTGAAGCGCGATGCAAGTGGCGATATCTCCGTTGGCACTTTGAATTCAGCGACGACCTACGCAAATAACTTAGCGTTACCCGGGTCTACGAGCGGTCGACTTTTTATGAGAGCCGCTCCGGTCACGACGACTCACTCGCTCACTTGGCCGGCGTCGGTCGCCTCG
>CAJYIL010000724.1 GCA_913774795.1 Pseudobdellovibrionaceae bacterium | reverse complement strand
TCTCGCAGAGATTTCTTGAAACAGTTTGATGATCTTCAGCGTCGATTCACGCTCGAGTTTGATTTCTTTTTCTGCCTCGAGAACAAGTTCGTCGTTTGAAATCCGCATCTTCACCTCCTGCTAGCGGAGGTTGTACCATTGGTTTTAAAACTCAATTGCGTCGGTATTTTTCCGGTAAGTGTTCATAGCAGAGATTAGCTTAGCGTCTATTTTAATGCGCGCCAGGCTGCGCAGAGGGCCCCGCGAGAAAAGCCGCACCAACCTTCGGGCATCATAAACATAAAATGATTAAATGAGATCCTGACGAATCAAAATCCCCGTCAACCAAAAAATGAAATTTTCCTCCGAAGAATCGTAGCCCGATCCGCCAAGGCAAGGCGGATCGGAACCCGCCTCTCATGGACGGACATAAGATCGCGCCACCGAGTATTCGAGGCCGTAAGAAGGAGAGACCGTCGCACCAGCTGAACCTCGAAGCGCTAGGAGCGACAAACCGCTGTTCGAAAAAGATCTGAGAATCACCTCCGCAGCGGAGGTAAAAAGACGAACAACGAAGACCAGCGACTAAACGATCCCGTAACTACAGATCTCGATCCTACGTCCCTCCTGAGAACGATGGTTCCGAAATGCCATCCAGGCATTTCGGGCCAAGAACGAGGGACAGATTTGAAATCTAAATTTTAAGACCCCGTCACTCCGCTAACAGGGACTGTCATTAACACCGACATTTTGCATAAACCTGTCTTGTTTTGAAACGCCCCAACTCCACAAGGAGTCTCGCACGTGCGAAAACCATGTCGCTCCGCTCACACCCCGCACGCGAGCGCGTGAAATTCGCGTTGGTTTTCAGCGATTTCCAGGTCGTCCAAATAATCTCTAAGCGAAAAGTGATGTCGATTTTCTTTTCGAATCGAGCCTGTTCAACACTCCGTTCACTTTCTAAACGCTGCCAATTTGCGGCCACGCGGCACTTCGGTTGCAATAATCTCTTCTGTCGGCAGCATCATTCGATGATGTTCGCGCAAAGGTTGGGGAATCTTTCGCGAGCCAATCATAAGTCCTCGGAACTCTGCCGATAAGAAGAACGGGGGAAGCTTGAAGAAGACCACGCTGTCTCAAATTGCGATTGCGCAACTCACGCTCGGCGCAAGCCTCGTGATCGCGCCGATGACCTCGGCGCAAGCGCAGACCGTCGACATCATGATGCGCGCACCACAGGTGATGCCAGAGCCGAACGCGGTGATCACAGCGGAGCGCACGCGCGCTTCGAATCTCTTCAAAGCACTCACGAGCGTTTCGATTCCGATCGACGATCCTCGTTTGAAGTCGATGGAAACTTACATCAAAGCGGGCAATATCGCGGCGGCTGAACACGTCGCAACCGACGATCCTCTGTTTTATAATTTCCGGGTGGCGAACTTGGCCGCGAAGATGTCGACGCGCGATGAATCAGCGCGCGCTCCGCTCAGCGATTTCGTCGCGACATTCGTTGGCGTCGTCCGCGATTCAGATTCAACGCCGGCGACTCAGCTCCTCACGGGTAACTTCTATTACCGCGGCGACAACGCGGTTATCACCGCCAACGGCGGCACCGCTCTGCCCGAGGCGCCAATGGATCTCTTCTCGCTGAAAGGCACGCACTACTCTCAAATCGCTTCACGCAACTATTCGCTGAAAGCCGTCTTGAAACGTGTCGATGGTCAGCAAATCGTCGTGAACAATGCCGCCGTCGCCCACCCCGATCCCGCGGGTCTGATCACTTCAGTCGCTTTCGTCGGTGCGCACGCCGTCGCGGGTACGAACCGCCGCATGGTCGAATACTCGTACCGCGAATTCATGTGCACGCCGATTGCGAACTGGGCCGATGGAACGTCGCCCGATGACCGTGTCGGTCAAGACGTCGACCGCATGCCAGGTGGTTCTCCGAACAAGTTCCTGACCACCTGTAAGAACTGTCACGCGAACATGGATGGTCAGCGAGGAGCGTTCGGGTTCTTAGATTACAACGACAACCAGGGCATCGCGACGTTCTCAACAACGGTTGTCCAAAAGATGCTTCGCAACGCGGATCAATATCCTCAAGGTTTCCGGATGACCAACACATCGTGGATCAACTACGCCAACGTCGGCAAAAACGCCGATCAATTCGGCTGGCGGTCACCGGCTTCGGGTACGGGCATCGGCCAATTCGCGACAATGCTCTCGAAGTCACAAGGCTTCTCTCGCTGCATGGTTCGTCGAGTTTTCACCGACGTCTGTAAGCGAGCTCCGGTCGCAACTGAAGAGTCGATGGTTCGCTCGGTCGCCGATCAGTTCGAAGCTTCGAATTATCACATGAGAAATCTGTTCGAGATGGTCGTACTTCGCCCTGAGTGCGGAATTAACTAAGGAGGATCGACGATGAAACACACAAAACACAACCGTCTGACTCTCCAAGTTCTCGGCCTCGCAGCAATCTCTCTTCTCGGTTACCAAAACTGTGCTCCCGGCACTCTGAACTCCAAGGGTTCGGCGTCGAGCGCAAGCCAAGGCTCGTTTTCGGACTGCGGTGATAACCTTTGCGAAGTCGCCGACGTCAAAATGGTCGCGATCTCGAACTCGCAAAACGTCGGAACTGCGATGTTGAACAAGGCCGGCGTATCGGCACCGAGCACCGCCACGACAAACGCGTTCACGGCTCAATCGGGAAAATTGCCCGAGACCGGCAGCGTCGATCAGATCACGGCTCCAGCGTGGATGGCGATTGCGACGATGGGCTCTGAAGTTTGTAACGACTTGTTGACGCAAGAAACGGCGGCCAACGCCACACGTCGCATCTTCAACTCAGTCGACTTCGCCAGAGGTCCGGCGAGCGTGACGACCGCCGCAAAAGACGACGTCATTCGCCGTCTCGCACGTAGCTTCTGGAGCCGCAACGAGACGATGCAAGAAGCGGCTTTGATCAAGTCAGCTCTCGACGATTCGTTCTCGGGCGCGACCGCTGGAGATACAAGAAAAGCCATGTTGTTTGTTTGCACGGCGATGCTTTCGTCGACGGACGCACAGAAGTACTAAGTTCGTTTTTTGGGGAAAAGAAACTTTCGAACCGGGGTGGGGACCATGGGGAAAAAGAAATTCAACTACTTTGACGATCATAAAAAGCCGAGCACGCGCCGCGAGTTTCTCGCGTCAGGCATGGTGAGCTCTGCGGCTTTCATGATGACTCCTTCAATCCTGCAAATTCTCGCAAATCCCAGCATCGCGCGCGCGGCCGGCAGCGACAGCTGTGATGCGGCTTCGTCGGGACCGCAACTGCCGGCTTTTGTCGGCGTGAATTTAGGCGGAGGCGCTTCGCTCTCGGGCAACGTCATCGTCCACGATAAAGGCGGTCAACTCCTCCCCGCTTATAACCAGCTCGGTCTCGGCACGCAGCCAGCGACCGAAACCGAATTCGGTAACGTTCTCTTCCCGAGCGCAGGCACGGTGACTCAGTCGTTCTTGACGGGTATGCGCTCGCAAGCCAACGGCGCCCTCGCGAAGTCGTCGTTCATTCAAGTGTGCGTGCCGCTCGCCGACGATACGTCGAACAACGCGATCGACCCAACCGGCATGGTTACGGCCGCAGGCCTCGTCGGCTCTCTTCTTCCGAAGCTCGGTTCGACGAGCGGAACAGGAACCGGCATCGATCAAAAAGCGTCGAACATTCAACCTCCGGCCCCTCTTGTCGTACGCAGCATCAACGATTTGACGACCGCACTGGCGCCGGCCTCTTCGTTGACGAGAAACTTAAGCCCCGCGCAGCAGAAGAGTTTGCATTCGCTCGTCTCGGATCTCTCGGGAGCGCAAGCCCGTTCGGTCGCGTCGGTGAACTCGTCGTCGTCACAAACCCTTTCGAAGCTCGTCCAGTGTGCGACCGGCAAGAACATCGAGCTCGCGACGCAAACGAACCCTGGTATCGATCCGAAACTCGACAGCGATCAAACCGTCACGAATCTTTGGGGCATGAACACTGGCGGTAACCAATTCGGTCGCTCGCAAAACGAGCGCACGGTTTTCGGTTCGATGGTTTACAACGGCCTCAAAGGAAACTCTGGCTCGGTCGGCATTGAACTCGGCGGCTACGATTACCACGGTCAAGGTGCCCCGACCCAGATGCAAAAAGATTTCGATGCCGGAGCGCTGGTCGGAAAAATTCTCGCCACCGCGCAGGCGATGAACAAACGCGTTTTCATCCATGTGACCTCTGACGGTTCGGTCGGCGCGCCGAGCGGTTCGGGCCTCCGCCCCGGCTTCACCGGTGACCGCGGTTCAGGCGGCATGTCGTACATGATCGCGTTCGATCCTGCCGGTCGCCCGAATATGAAAAACGACCGCACGGCGGCATGGCAACTCGGCTACTACACGAATGGTCAAGGTGCAGCCGATGACTCGCTCGTTGGTTCAGCCGACAAAGCGGGAGTCGCGGCTTTCGTTAACTACTTGGCTTTCGCAAAACAGACTTCGCTTTTTGGTAAAGTGCTGTCTCCGCTCTCGACGTCAGATCAAGATTACCTCGTGAGGTTTGCTTAATGTCGACGACGACAACGACCAAGAAAAGCTGGCGATGGCTCGGCACCCTGGCAGTGCTGGCCCTCGTTCAACTTGTCAGTTACCAAAACTGCGGGTCGGATTTCATCGTGAAAGATGGCCTCAGCGTCGTCTCGAGCGCATCGCTTGGCGGCGCGTGCGAAGCGACTCTCGCCGCTGACTTTCAATCGAGTTACTATTCGTTTTTGAAAACCAACTGCGCGACTTGCCACACGTCACGAGGTCCAGGTAACGGCGCCTTCGCCGACGGTAACGCCGATCTCGCATTCTCCGCGTTCTTAGCGACGGGCCATGCGAAGATCGACATCAATGCGACCAACTCTGCCCACTCGGGTCAATCTGGCCCGCAAAACTCGAGCGCGATCGCTGTCGCCGGTCAGCAGTGGGACAACGCGGCCGCTTCGTGCAAGAACGGCGGAGGTGGCGGCGGAGGCTCATCGATCATGACCTCTGAAAAAGTCATGCAAGCCAATGCGACCGCGAAAGACATCACCTGGAATCTCGATACGGAGTTGAATCAACCGGGAAATACGGGCGGAGCAACACTGACGATCTCCGTGCGCGAAGCTCCGAGCGCAAACGGAACGCCGGTTTACTTCTTCTCCAATCCTCGTCTCAAAGGCGGATCGCGCTCGGTGAACGTGAAAGGCTTGATGATCCGAATCAATGGCCAAGAGCAAGTGCTGGGTTCGACGTGGTCACGCGTGGATTCGACCGCAGCGGCGGGCGCGACCGTCACGATGTCAACGGCCCAAGTCCTTCTTGAGTACACGCAATACTCGGTCTCCGACACGCTTTCTGTCATCATTGACTCTGTCAGCGCGCAATAACACGATGGGTGAGTATGAGCTCACCCCGACCTGAACTTCTCAAAGCTCCGCTCGTTCACGACTCGCTTCGCGAGGAAGATTCGTTCTGGATTTCGGAGTCAGGCGCGAAGTTTCCTTTGATCGGGACGATTCCCGTTTTGTTTCCCGACGCGCGTCTGGCCCTCGCTGAACTCAAACTCAGGTCGCAAGCCCTCATCAACTACTACGAAGCGAACGTCGATCAACTTAAAGAGGAGCTGCGCGGCCCAACGCTTTCAAAGATCACCCGTGATCGTCTTGAGAAGACCCGAAAAATCCAGATTCACCATCTCGAGTTTTTACGCGATTTGTTTTCGCCTTTGAAGTTGAATCAACGCTCGCAACCGCCGGCCCCTGAATTCGGTTACCGGCTTCCGCCTTCGCAAGCGCTGCAAGGTTACTTCCCAAACTTGGTTCGCGACTGGTCCTCGTCTCACGGCGAAAACGAAAAGCAGTTTGAGCTCGTGCGCGACGTGGTCGGCGAACAACCTCTCGGGCGTTTGCTCGTCGCGGGCGCAGGCGCGGGACGACTCGCTTATGATGTTCATCAACACTTAGGGCCGAGCGAAACGATCTGCGCCGACCTCAATCTTGTTCTGACTCTCGCCTCGTCACGCATCGTTCGCGGCGAGACTTTGAAGATCGCCGAGTTTCCCGTCGCACCGAAAAATCTAGCGGCGGCTCCGGGCGCGATTCGCGAGTGCAAAGCGCCCGCGAAAGCGCGCGAGGGATTCTCACAGATCATCGCCGACGTTTATTACCTGCCCTTTGCCGACGAGTCGGTCGATACGGTTCTCACACCTTGGCTCGTCGATATTCTCCCGCACCGCCTCGAATTCATGATCAGCGAAATCAACCGCGTGCTGAAACCCGGCGGCCGCTGGATTAACTCCGGCTCGTTCAATTTCAGATTCGCGAACTGGAGCGACTGCCTCTCGATCGAAGAAGGAGTCGAGGCGATCGAACTCAACGGTTTCCGTCACGAAAAAATTCGCCAGGATCTCATCCCCTACTTGCGCTCCGATCTCGATGCCCATGCGCGCTCGGAGACCGTCACCACGTTCTCGATGGAAAAGACGGGGCCCGCTCGCTCGCGAGTGAAAGCTCCTCTTCGCTCACCGTGGATCATGGATGCCAACGTCGCGGTGCCCCTCCCTTCGAACGCGCAAGCGCAGTTTGCCCAACTTGAATCCCAGGCCTTTGTTATCTCGCTGATTGACGGAAAGCGCACGGGTCTGCAAATCGCCCAAGCCGTCGCGCAGAAATACGGTCTTCCTCCGAACGAAGCGCTCGACGCCGTCGTGAGTTTTATCACCCGCCTCGAAGATGATTCGATTTTAAGAACCGGCATTTGGGCTTGAGCCTGCGCTCGGCTCGTGGGATAGCTGCGCGTGCGTGAGCACCCCTGCGAACGCCCGAAGCGCTCAGCGCGGAGTTAACGTGATGAAAACAGACCTGGCCTCCCTCAAGAAAGAATTCGTACGCCTCACGGATGTCGAAGTCCTGAAAACAGAGTTGAACCGGTTATCGGCCGAGATTCGCAAGTTCGATCTCGCGACCGCCATTCCGACGGCGCAAAGAAAGCGCCTGGAGAAGCGTTACCGTGAATTGAAGACCCGCCTCACCGATCTTCAAAAACGTCTCGACTCGTCATTTGCAAAAGTCAGCTCATTCGTTCGCCAAGCGGCCGGCCGTTCCGGCACCGCGACGACGACAGCGAAAAAAGCGACACGCAAACGCGCGGGTCCCGCTCGGAAAAAGGTCTCGAAAAAAGTCGCCAAGAAAGCTGCGAAGAAGCGCTAAGACGAAATCTCTTGGCCTGCGCCTTCGGGTGCAGCCATACTTTTCAGTATGCAAGACCAGCGTATCGAACAGGTTTCGTTCAAGACCGGCGACATTCTCTTCAAAGAAGGCGATACGACCTATCACTTCTACGTCATCCAAGAGGGTGAAGTTGAGATCTTCAAAACCGGCGCCGACGGCAAAAAGATCGTCTTGGGCGTCGTCACGGCCGGCTCCAGTCTCGGCGAGTTCGCGATGCTTGATCACATGCCTCGTTCCGCAACGGCCCAGGCCATGACCCATGTTTCGGCGGCCCTGGTTTCCGAGGACGCCTACCAACAGCTCATTGAGGAACTCCCGGATTGGGCGGTTGCCGTTATGCGCGGCATGATCGACCGCATTAGAGCTACAAATGACCTGATCCGTAAGGCTGGCCTCGGTGCAGGTTCAGCGGCAGTTAAACAGCAGATTGCGGCAATTGAATTCGATCCCAATGCGGTCGATCCTCTCGACGACGACGACTCGCCGTTTCTCTCAAAAGACGAGTAGTCTGAGCCGCCTAACGCTCCTGGTTTTCGCTAGGGGCCACCCCGTCTTTTATGCTACGAAATCTGCATCTCTTTACAGCTTGAGCAGAGGTTAGCTATGGCACACACGTCGCCAAATACGTCCGTAGACTCGAAGTCGTCTTGGTCACAACTCGAAAACCGTTCCGAATTCATCAACCGTCACGTCGGCCCCTCCGAGGATGAGACTGCGGCCATGCTGAAGGTTCTGGGCCTGAAGTCCGTCGATGAACTGGTGAAGCAAACCATTCCATCGGGCATCCTTCTCCAAAAAGATCTCGATCTCGGCAGCTCGGTTCCCGAAACCGAAATGCTCCAGCGTGCACGCAAATTCGCATCACAAAACAAGATGGTGAAGTCGTTCATCGGCACTGGCTACTACGGCACGTTCACCCCGAATGTCGTCTTGCGAAACGTGCTTGAAAATCCAGGATGGTACACGGCCTACACGCCTTACCAAGCCGAGATCGCTCAAGGGCGTCTCGAAGCGCTTTTGAACTTCCAGACCATGATCGGTGATCTCACGGGTCTTCCAGTTTCGAACGCGTCTCTTCTCGATGAAGGAACAGCGGCGGCCGAAGCCATGCACCTCTGCCAATCAGTCACGAAACTGAAAACGGCGACGCGCATCCTCGTCGCCGACGATTATCATCCGCAAACGATCGAAGTGATTCGTCGTCGCGCGGAGCCTCTCGAAATCGAAGTCTCAGTGATGCCGGTCGAAAAATTCTCGTTCGACGACAAAACATTTGCGGTCTTTGTTCAATATCCGACGACGACCGGATTCGTCGGCGATTACGCGGCCCTCGCGTCAAAGGCGCACGCGGCCGGAGCGTTGGTTGTCGCCGCCGCCGATCTTCTCGCGCTGACGATGCTAAAAGCGCCGGGCGAGTGGGGCGCTGACGTCGTCGTCGGCACTTCGCAACGCTTCGGCGTTCCGATGGGTTTCGGTGGTCCGCACGCGGGCTACATGGCAACCAAAGACGAATTCAAACGCTCGATCCCGGGTCGCCTTGTCGGCGTCTCGGTCGACGCGCAAAACCGCCCAGCGATGCGACTCGCTCTGCAAACTCGCGAGCAACACATCCGCCGCGAGAAGGCGACATCAAACATCTGTACCGCGCAAGTTCTCTTGGCTGTGATGGCCTCGATGTACGCGGTTTACCACGGGCCAAAAGGTCTTAAGCGCATCGCCGAGCGCACGCACCGTTTGGCGGCTGCGTTCGCTGCGGGTCTGTCGGCAAGCGGCCTGAAGCCGATGCACACCGCCTTCTTCGACACAGTGACGATCGAAACACCGGAGGCGGCCGCGGTCATGAAGCGCGCACTCGATGCGGGCATGAACCTCCGTCATGTCGGCGGAAACATCGTTTCGGTTTCGTTCGACGAAACGTCAACGCGCGAAGATGTC
>CAJYIL010000723.1 GCA_913774795.1 Pseudobdellovibrionaceae bacterium | reverse complement strand
CATTCACCAAACTCGTCCACTCAGCAAAACGAAGCGCTGGGCACTCACTCGCGTTGTTAAAGCAGCGACAGTGACTGCGGGAGTAAAAGAATGATCCAGATGCAATCTCGCCTTCGCGTTGCCGACAACACCGGCGCCCGCGAAGTTATGTGCGTAAAAGTATTGGGCGGCTCGCAACGTCGTTATGCATCGGTCGGCGATATCATCGTCGTTTCGATCAAAGAAGCGTTGCCGACTGCAAAAGTTAAAAAGGGCGATGTCGCAAAAGCGGTTATCGTTCGCACGGTTCACAAAGTTCGCCGCCCAGACGGATCATACATCCGCTTCGACGACAACTCGGCCGTTTTGATCAACGCAAACAAAGAACCGATCGGTACACGTATCTTCGGGCCAGTTGCACGTGAACTCCGTGCGAAAGCCTTCACGAAGATCGTTTCGCTCGCTCCAGAAGTTTTGTAAGGAACAAGACCATGGCAGAACAAAAAGAAAAGAAAGCGAAAAAAGAAGCGGCTCCGAAGAACGTTGGCGAATCGAAGCCGATTCCCAAAGGTCACGTGAACCGTCTCCAGAAGAAGTACAACGACGAAACAGTCGGTGCTTTGAAGAAGTCATTGAACGTGAAGTCGGCGATGCAGATCCCTCGTCTCGAGAAGATCGTCATCAACGTTTCCCTCGGTGATGCGACTCAGAACCCGAAACTCGTTCAGATCGCCGCTGATGAACTCACGACGATCACCGGTCAAAAAGCAGTCATCACAAAAGCGAAGAAGGCGATCTCGAACTTCAAGCTCCGTGAGAACATGCCGATCGGAACAGCGGTGACGCTCCGTCGCGAAAAAATGTGGTCGTTCCTCGATCGTCTCGTCAACCTGGCGCTCCCGCGCGTTCGTGACTTCCGCGGTCTTCCGAACAAAGGTTTCGATGGTCGTGGTAACTACAACCTCGGTCTCAAGGAACAAATCGTATTCCCAGAGATCAACTACGATCGCGTCGACAAAGTCCGCGGGATGAACATCACGATCTGCACATCGGGTAAAACCGACGCTGAAGGTCGCGCTCTTCTCGAAGCTTTGGGAATGCCGTTCCGTAAGTAATTAGACAAACGTAATTTGGTGAGCACTCGTTGCTAACCAAAGCGAGGGCGGAGCCCTCGCGATAGAAACAGACAACGCGGGACCCGATAGTCGGGACCCAGCGAACGCCCCACGAGGGGTGGAAGGTAAAGAGAATGGATAAGGTAGCAGAGTTCCTCACGCGTATCAGAAACGCGGGTATGGCGAAGCACGACAAAGTTGACGTGCCAGCATCAAAACTTCGCGAAGGTATCGCGACTGTTCTTCGTGACAGCGGATACATCAAGAATTTCAAAGTCGTAAAAGATGGCAAGCAAGGCATCATGCGTATCTACATGTCGTACAAAAACGACGGTACGCCAGCGATCACGAGCGTTCGTCGCGCCAGCCGTCCAGGCCGCCGTTACTACGTTCCATGCGAAAAAATCCCTGTCGTTCGTTCGGGCTATGGCATGTCCATCCTGAGCACGAGCGGCGGCATCATGAGCAGCAAACAAGCCACTGAGAAGGGTCTCGGCGGCGAAGTTCTCTGCACCCTCTACTAAGAAAGAACGGTGGAATAAGTCATGTCACGTATTGGTAGAGCTCCAGTCACAGTCGCAAACGGCGTAACAGTTAACGTTACTCCGGCTAACGAAGTCGTCGTAAAAGGCGCCAAGTTTACTCAAAAAGTTCCGATGCTTCCGGTTGTTACCGCGAAGTTCGAAAACGGTCAGATCATCCTGACTCGTAAAGATGAAACTCAGAAGACACGCGCGCTTCACGGTCTCTACCGTGCTCTCGTGCAGAACGCCGTCACAGGCGTTGGAACAGGCTTCACAAAATCGCTCGACCTCGTCGGTGTCGGTTACCGTGCAGCGGTTTCGGGAAAGACTCTCGAGCTCTCGCTCGGTTATTCGCACCCGATTAAGTTCCCGATCCCTGAGGGCATCGAAGTTAAAGTCGAAAAACAAACGAACATCACAATCACCGGCGCTAGCAAAGAGCTCGTGGGTCAAGTTGCAGCCAAAATTCGTGGATTCCGTCCGCCAGAGCCTTACTTGGGCAAAGGCGTGAAGTACACGGATGAGAAGCTGAAGCGCAAAGAGGGTAAGTCGGCTGGTAAGTAATCAGGCGGCATAACTTAAACTTTAAAGGAAATATCAATGAGACTCGCGACACGCAAAAATAGCTCGGTAAAAGACGTAGCTAGACAGAAAAAGAAGATGCGCATCCGCAAGAAAGTAGCGGGCGGCGCTGAACGTCCTCGCCTCTGCATCTTCCGTTCATCGAAACACATCTACGCTCAAGTCATCGACGACGTCACAGGCAACACTCTGTGCGCGGCTTCGACCCTCGACGTAGAAGGTGCCGATAACGCAAACAAGAATTCGGCAACAGCAATCGGCAAAGAGATCGCTAAGCGCGCTCAAGCTAAAAACATCAAAGCGGTCGTTTTCGATCGTAACGGCTTCCTCTATCACGGACGTGTCAAAGCTTTGGCTGAAGGCGCTCGTGAAGCTGGATTGCAGTTCTAAGGGGAATGACGATGGAAAATAAAAGAGATCAAGCTCAAGGTCAGGGCGCTCAAGGCGCGCAAGAGTTCGAGGAAAGAGTCGTCGCGATTAAGCGTGTTGCGAAAACCGTAAAAGGTGGTCGCCGCATGTCGTTCGCAGCCCTCGTTGTTGTCGGCAACCAATCAGGCGATGTCGGTTTCGGTACCGGCAAAGCGGGTGAAGTTCCAGAAGCCATCGGCAAAGCATCGCGCGCGGCGAAGAAATCGTTCCGTGACGTGCCTCTCGTTGACGGTCGTACGATCGCTCACGAAGTCGTCGGTCGTTTCGGCGCAGCGAAAGTTGTTATGCGTCCAGCCGCTCCGGGTACTGGCGTGATCGCAGGTGGTGCGGTTCGTGCGGTTCTCGAATCGGTCGGCGTAAAAGACATCCTCACGAAGTGTGTCGGTACACGTAACGCGAACAACGCGGTTCGCGCGACGCTCGACGGCCTCAACCAGCTCAAAGCTCTCACACAGAAGCAATAAGGCGAATTGAATCATGGCTAAACAATTCAAAGTTACATTGAAGAAGAGCCTGATCAGCTGCACAGATTCGCAACGCGAAACTGCACGCTGCATCGGTCTCCGTAAAACAGGTTCGTCGAAGATCGTGAACGATACTCCGGCGATGCGTGGTCAAATCATGAAGCTCCAACACTTGGTTGAAGTTTCGGCTGACACTGCGACCAAATCGAAAGGCGCGAAGTAATGAGCATCTTATCTACACTCCGTCCAAAGAAAGGCGCGACGGGCTACCGTAAGCGCGTCGGTCGCGGAACAGGTTCGGGTCTCGGCGGTACAGCGGGTAAAGGCCACAAAGGTCAAAAAGCTCGCGCAGGCGGCCGTGTTCGTTGGGGCTTCGAGGGCGGCCAAACTCCGCTCATGCGTCGTCTCCCGAAATTCGGATTCAACAACGTTGCATTCGAAACTCGCTACGACATTTTCAATCTCTCGCAACTCGCGACTCTTGTGTCTTCTGGCGGCTTGAAAGAAGTTTCGCCAGAGTCGCTCGAGCAAGCCGGTCTTCTTCGCCACGGGTTGGTGAAGATCCTCGGTAACGGCGAACTCAAAGGCGCGGTCACTGTTCGCGCTCACAAGTTCTCGGCGAAAGCGAAAGAAGCGATCGAAAAAGCCGGCGGCAAAGCAGAGGTTATCGCGTAATGGCAACTCAGGTGGACGGAATCGCCAACAACAATGATTTGCGCAAACGTATCCTGTTCACGCTCACGATGCTGGCTGTGTATCGCTTCGGCGTTCACATCCCGACTCCGGGCGTAGACGGTACGACCGTTCTCAAGTTTTTCCAAAACCAAGGTGGCATCTTTGGTTTGTTCAACACGTTCACGGGCGGAGCACTGAACCAGTTCTCCGTCTTCGCGTTGGGCATCATGCCTTACATCTCGTCGTCGATCATTTTCCAGCTCCTCACTGCGGTTGTTCCGTACTTCGAAGAGTTGAAAAAAGAAGGCCAAACGGGACAAAAGAAAATCACCCAATACACTCGTTACGGAACAATCGCTCTGGCGTTTGTCCAAGGTGTGGCGATCAGCTCGTGGTTGATGCGTGAGGGCTTCCAGGGCCATCCGCTTGTCACATCGGCTTATGTCGGCTTTATCCCGTTCAAGTGGATGACTGTTCTCACGCTCATGGCCGGTACGGCTTTCATCATGTGGTTGGGTGAGCAGATCACGGATCGCGGAATCGGCAACGGTTCATCGCTCATCATCTTCGCGGGTATCGCGGCGGGCATCCCGCACGGTGCAATGGGTATGTTCACCCTCGTGAAGAACGGTGAAATGGCGCCGCTCGTTGCGCTCGGTCTCTTGGCTTTGATGGTTCTCGTTATCGCGGCGATCATCTTCCTCGAAGTCGGCCAACGTCGTATTCCGATTCACTTCTCGAACAAAGGTGGTCGTATTCCGGGTGCCGCACAAGCGTCGCACTTGCCATTGAAGATCAACTTGTCGGGCGTTATCCCGCCGATCTTCGCCAGCTCGTTGCTTCTCTTCCCGGCGACTCTCGCTCAGTTCGTGAACGCTCCTTGGCTCACACAAATGAAAGACTCGTTGTCGCCAACGGGTTCGGTTTACAACATCTTGTTCGTCGGCCTCATCGTGTTCTTCTGTTTCTTCTACACAGAGATCGTGATGAACCCGGTTGAGATCGCGGACAACCTGAAAAAAGGCGGCAAATTCATTCCGGGCATCCGTGCGGGTACGAGCACTTCGCAGTACATCCAGCGCGTGATGGATCGCTTGAACGTCGGTGGCGCGGCTTACCTCTGCGCGATCTGCGTTCTCCCTGGATTGTTGATCGATAAATTGAACACCCCGTTCTACTTCGGTGGAACGAGCCTCTTGATCCTCGTCGGGGTTGCCCTCGACACGACCCAACAGTTGCAATCGCACCTTCTCACGCAGAAGTACGATGCATTCATGAAGGGCGCGAGAATCAGAAGCCGTCGGGTGACGTACTAATGAATATCGTCTTGTTCGGCCCCCCAGGGGCCGGCAAAGGTACGCAGTCTGCGCTTCTCGTTGAGAGAAAGCAGATGAAACAAATCAGCACGGGAGATCTCCTGCGTGAGGCGGTTAAAAACCAAACTCCGCTCGGTCTCCAGGCCAAGTCCATCATGGACGCCGGCAAGCTGGTTTCAGACGAGATCATGATCGGGATCGTTCAAGAGGTCTTGAAAGGGCTGAAGGGTCAAAACTTCATCCTTGATGGATTCCCGAGAACGGTTCCCCAGGCCGAAGCCCTTGAGGTCGCCCTCGAAGACTTCGGTTTGAAAATTGGAAAAGCTCTTTTTCTCGAGGTTCCTCGTCAAGATTTGCACCGCCGCCTCACCGGGCGTCGGGTTTGCCAGTCATGCGGGGCGACTTACCACGTGGATACGAAGCCAACGAAGCAGGAAGGCATCTGCGACGTTTGCGGAGGAGCGGTCGTTCAAAGGAAGGACGACCACGAGAGCGTCATCGGGACCCGGCTGGAGGCGTACGATAAGAGTACAGCCCCCGTTAAGGACTACTTCTCCAAGAAGGGTGCTTTAGCCGAGATCAGTGGCGTGGGTTCAGCAGAAGAGGTTTACGGTCGTCTGACAGCGCAAATGGCGTAAGTCGGCCGGCGGGAGAGCCGCTTCGGTTGTGTCACTTAATTGTGATTAGGGAATGTTTTAAAAAGCTAGACTTGGTTATGCGCGGATGCTAAAAAATCCGACCGCTAATTCTTTTTGGAAGATACCCAAGTCGATTTCGATGATCGAATTTTTC
>CAJYIL010000722.1 GCA_913774795.1 Pseudobdellovibrionaceae bacterium | reverse complement strand
CGACGGCCGAAAGCCCGATCGGGTTCGGCCGATGCGGAGAGCGCATCGATTTCGCGCTGGGCGAAATTTACGTCAGCGGCGTCGACCTCATCGACGGCACTCCCGTTCTCGATATCAAACCTTACATTCCCTACGCTGATTCATTTTCATCGGCCGGAAGCGGATGGGCGTCTGCGCCGATCGCTCGCTGGCCTGTGTCTTTTGAATGCTCGGTCGAGGCTGATCTGCGATCGATGATCGTGGACGTACTGGAACTTGATCCTCGCCCCGCTTTTCAACAAACGCAGTTGCCTGTCGAATCAAGCGACGGCTCTCGTTTCGGGATCGAGATCGATTCGCACGAAGTAAAATACGAAATTCGCGGCGGCGGCTTCGTCGTGACGAGCGTGTCGACTCTTTAATGCTTTCGTTTGAAAACCCACGGATACGTGATCGTGACCGGTTTTTCTGAGGCGTGCGTCGGGAGCTTAGCTTCTTTCAGAGCTGTGGTCATACAAACGCCGAACGAAGACGTCTCGATGTCGGGATCGTACGAAATTTTCTCGGCCCGACCCATTCTGGAAATTTCGAATTTTTGAACCACGCGGAATTCGACTTCGGTCGCTGTCAGAAGATCCTCATAACAGCTTCGCGCTTTGGGCAGGACGAAGTTTTCCATCACGCACTGAACGTCGGTAGGCTCGACACCGTCGCTACCGGCTGTCGATTTAAACGTGCACGTCTGAGTGCGATTCGTGGTCGCGCAACCGATAAGGAGAACGAGAAAAACGAAGGCATATTTCATGGCTCAAAAGCTAACAAGCACCCTGGCGCTTGCCCAGCACGAAGTTGAATCGATTTGAGACACAACGCTTTGCCGCGATCGCCGATAATTTACGTTTTCATGACAGGCAAAACTTGAGGTTTAGAGACGCCGATAAGAGTTGAGTATGCAACGGGTTACAACGGCTTCAGCATGGGTGATGGCTCTGATCGGAATGCTTGCGGGCGCACTATTTCCGCTGATCGCGTTCGTTATCACGGCTCATCACGACAAAGTCGCGATCGCGCACGTCATCTGGAAACATGAAGACCCGCTTCTTTATCTTATTGATCTTGGTCCGCTCATCCTGGGTCTCATCGGATACATCGCCGGCCTGAGAAATATTCAGATCAAGCGCCTGCAAGACGATTTGACGTCACGGCGTCTTGAAGACGCCGAGATCGTCGGCCAATACGGCAGCTGGATCCAAAATATGAATAGCGGCTCAGTGACATGGTCTCGAGGATTCTTTCGCCTCCTCGACCTCGAGTTCGACCAGGCGCTCGTCAGTACCGCATACTTCGATACGCTCCTCGATACAGAGTCGGTCGCACGCGGTCACGAATTAGGTCAAAAACTGATGAGCGGCGAAGTCACTTCTTTCGAAGTCGAACTCAAACTGAATTTGCCGAGCGGAAAAACGAAATGGGTTTTATCCAAAGGGGCGGTGCTCCCACCAACTGAGCCAGGAGGAGATCCGGTACTCGTCGGAACAACTCGCGATATCACCGCGATCGTCCAGGCGCGCGAAGCCGCGCGGGCCGCACAAGCTTCACTCTCGCGTGTCGAAGGCATTCACGCGACGATCGTCACCTATCGTCATGAGATCAACACTCCGCTGACCGTCGCGATTCACGCGATCGATGAAATCGCGGAGCAGTCACCGGCCAATCCTTATGTTAAACGCGCCCAGAAGGCGCTGGACCAAATCACGGTCTTACTCAAAACACTCGACCGAATTTCAAAACAAGAAAAAATCGAGCTCACTTCTTACGGGCGATCGAATGAGTCTCGGCTTCTCGTCGACAAAACGCCTATTCGCAAAGTCTGACCAGCCCTAAGCCCCGTCTCGTTCTCATTGGACCCGCGGCCCGATACACTTATGTCGTTATGAAGATTAAATATCTTATTTTAGCGGCGATCGCGGGTGCCATCATCACGGCCGATCAAGCGACCAAGATGTGGATTCACACGCACCTGCAAGAGGGCGACGTCATTCAAGTGATTTCGAACCTCTTCAACATCACTCATGTTCATAACATGGGCGCGGCCTTCGGTTTTTTGGCGGATTCACACCCCGAGTTTCGGACAGCCTTCTTCTTCGCGATGCCACCCATCGCACTCATCATCATTCTCGCGATCCTGCGCGGCG
The DNA here is from genome assembly GCA_913774795.1 of Pseudobdellovibrionaceae bacterium. Classification (GTDB taxonomy): domain Bacteria; phylum Bdellovibrionota; class Bdellovibrionia; order Bdellovibrionales; family JAMPXM01; genus CAJYOV01. The sequence continues at coordinate 9,618 of CAJYIL010000722.1, read as the reverse complement.
TGCGTGACAGTGACCGCTGGACAATCGCGGCCCTGAGCGGAGTTTTTGGCGGCGCCATCGGCAACTACATCGATCGTCTCCGCTACGGCTACGTCATCGACTTCTTGGATTTCACGATCGTCTACAATGCCTCGTCGAATCCACCCGGTCGCTTCGTCTACCCTTCGTTTAACGTCGCCGACATCGCGATCGTTTGCGGAGTTGCGATCCTGCTGTTTCTCGAATTCACGCGCTCTCGCAGCGAAGAACCTGACACTGCCATCGTATGATTCATCCCTTGAGCGGATTTTTGCCGTCGTTCACTCTGTTCGGCGCGGTGATTCCCGTTTATTTTTTAGTGAGCGCACTCGCCTTTGTCGCGGGACTCTTTCTTCTCGTACGTCGAGCAGATCGCTCAGGTCTCTCACGTAACCGTGCACTCGATATTTCGCTTGTGCTCATGATCTCTGGCTTCATCGGCTCGCGACTCTTTCACGTGTTTTTCGAAGAGCCAGCTTACTACTGGGCGCGTCCTTGGCTCGTGTTCGATATTTGGAGCGGCGGCTTTGTTTGGTACGGAGGCGCACTCCTCGGCGCTCTTTGCTCCGCCCTCTTCGTTCGATTTTGGGTGAAAGAACCGCTCGGTCGTTGGCTCGATCTTTTTGCGCCGGTCGCTGCTCTCGGATACGCGATCGGTCGCGTTGCTTGCGTGCTCACTGGCTGTTGCTACGGTCGCGTTTTTTCTTGGGCCGGCGAACTAGATCGTCATCCCACCCAGTCGTACGCGGTCGCTTGGGAGCTTGGCGTCCTCGCAGTTTTACTTCTCCTCGAACGACGCGTATGGCTTCGTCGACCGGGCCAACTTTTTTGGCTTTGGCTCTGCCTGCATGCGTGCGGACGTCTGATGATGGAATCATTTCGGGATGATCCGAGAGGGCCTGCTCTCTTGGGACTTTCGATTTCTTCCTGGATTTCCCTCGCGCTTTTGGTAGCAGCGGTTGTTGTCGGGTTTGTACGGCGACCATTTTTGGCTAAGTGAGTGTCCGATTCGGGCGGTTTCGCCTGCGAAATCGCGTAGTTTCGAGCTGAAAGCGGCCTCCGGATTGCTTTTGTTTGAGCCCGGAGGACTTTCTCGTGCGCACTGGTTTACTTCTCGGGCTTCCGATTTTGATGATGCTGGCCGCTTGCGGCGGTCGTTCATCATTTGAAGTCTCTGAAGAGGCTAAACGCGAGATGTTTAAGATGCCGACCGAGGTGCTTCCTCCGTCGACGTCTCCGGCCGTCAAAGACTTGAGTGAGTACTCGGTCTACCGTTTGACCGAAGCGAAGTTCGGTGTCGACAAGAACACACGCTCGGTTTCAGCGACCGTCAAAATTGAATCATCGGCGGGAATTGAGATCGTCGATCTCGTAGGCTCCCTCCGCGCAGACGGAACATCGTCTCTTGTCGATATGAGCCCACTTCCCGAAGCGAAGAACCGTCTCGTCGCCGAAGCGATGTGCGTCGATGGCGCCGAGTGTAAACAGATGATCTTGAACGTTTACTACAACGTTGAAGGCAAGACGAAGAAGGTTCAGTTCTCGAGCGCGACTTTGCGACCAGAAGATGCGCAACCTGCGGGTCAGGAATCGGCCGCTCCGGGTGCTGCTGCGGCTCCTGCGAAATCAATCAAGGCCGATGCGGAAGACGAGCTTCACCCCTCTGAGCGCGGACTCCCGAATGAAACCGACGAGTCAGATGAACGACTCGGCGATTTCGTCGGAGCTCCCCGCAACGAAATCTTGATCGGTAAACTGTGGCCGCGTTCGAAGACACCGGAGCTCCCACCGGTGATCTCGCGTGCAGACGATCCGCAGGCGGGTGAGGCGACGACCGTCGAGAAGCCGCACGATCCGAAAGTTTACGGCGCGCCGGGTGCTGCTCCGGCTCCGAGTGTGACCGGTAAACCTGGCGCGAAGTCTTCAGGCGTAGCCGCAGGTGCGAAAGCGAATCCGGCTCCGCGCGCAACGCAATCGCCGAGTGGCGGCGGAAAAACACCTTCGCAACCTGACGCCGCGAAGAAGCCTGCTGCAAAACCTTCGAAAGAAACTCAAGGCTTCATCTCGCGCTGGTGGGACCGCGTTCGTCACTGGCTTGTTCCGCCGGTCAGCGGAGGAAAAAAACTGACACCGGTTGATCCCCCGAAATCGAAGCCGACGACCGCGGCGCCTCCATCGGGAAAAACTCAAGTGCCGCCGACTCGCCCTGCGGCAGCGACGCCTGCCAAGCCGCCTCGTACGACACCGCAAGCGCCAGCGCAATCGACTCGCCCCGCTCCGGCGAGGCCCGCGTCGACAAAGCCGGCAACGGTTCCAGCTCCAGCTCAAGCGCCCGCGAAGCCTGCTACGGTCGCCGCGCCCGCGCCCGCGCCTAGCAAACCGACACGACCGCCGACGGCACCGACGACTCCCCAGCAGCCAGATCCATCGCGTCCGAAGCCTCAGCCTGCACCGCAACCAGAAACGCCTCGCCGCGAAGAAAAACCCGTAGCACCCGCTCAGCCCAACACCCCGCAGGCGCAACCAAACACGCCAGCTCCGGTACCAGCTCCTGCGCAGCCAACACAACCCACACAGCCTGCGACCGCGACCGCGCCTGATCGCGGCGGCGATGCTCGCATGGCCTACCCATTTCCTCCGGCAAAACCGAAAGCGAACGACGAAGAGCTCGACCAACGCATCACGCTCCTCGAAGCGCGCTTATCCCCACTGATGAACCTTCGTGACGGCGGCATCTCGCGCGGCGGTTACAGCGACGCCGTGGGCGGCGGCATTCGTAGCTCAATCGTCAACGCAAGTCTTTTGCCATCAAACATTCCGGGTTTAGTTCCGGTCGCGATCAACCGCAACGCGCACTTCGGTTCGGGCATGCTCGTCAGTTTCTTAGAAAACATCGCGACGTACCTGATGAAACAACTCGGTATCAAACTCTACGTCGGAGATATGTCGCTCCGAAACGGCGGGCGCTACGGCGGCGGAAGCAAACACAACACTCACCGAAATGGTCTCGACGCTGATCTGGCTTGGATCGGATCATCGGCTCCACTCAGAGCTTCGGCGCTCACCGATCGGGGCACGGTCGTCAGCAACTTTGATTATGAAAAGACTTGGAATTTCTTAAAGCTCGCCAGCCGACAGGAACTGATCGAAGACGCGCAAAAAACAACGGCTGTCAGTCGTGTCTTCATGTCTCCGGCCGTGAAGCAAGGCTTCTGTTCTTGGGCTAAACAGAAAGATCTCTTCGAGGATCGCGACCAAGCTGAACTCATGCGACTCGTGCGACCTGTGGCGGGACATCACAAGCACTTCCACTTGAGCCTTAAATGCTCGCCGCACTATCCTCTTTGCCGTAACTTGGCAGGTCCTCCGCCCGCCGGCACGGGCTGTAAGTAACTAAATATTCACATCACCTACAAGGCCGACCGAGGCCTTCTGCCGCCACTCACTCGTAAACTACGACATGTGGAGGCCGCGACTCATGTCTGAAGCAAACCAACCGCTGTGGTACGACACAGCCGTCATTAAGCGATTCCCGCAACTCGAACGCGATCTCGAAGTCGATGTCTGCATCGTCGGCGGCGGTATGACGGGGCTTACGGCCGCTTACATCCTAAAGAAAGCCGGAAAAACCGTTGCCCTGGTCGAGATGAACCGCGTGGGTCACGGAGAGACAGGTCACACGTCGGCGCATCTCACGGAGATGCTCGACATCGACTTCACTACCCTCATCTCCGATTTCGGAGAAGACGGTGCGCGACTCGTGCTCGGCAGTGTTCGCGATTCGATCGACACGATCGAAAAAAACATTTCCGACCTCGGAGTCGATTGCGGTTTTCAGCGCGTGACCGGCTGGCAATTCACCGAGAAACGAGCGCAGATCGACGACATCGAGAGAGAAGCCGACGCGGCCGCCAAACTCGGATCGCAGGTGGAGCTCGCCAACGAAATGCCATGGGATCGCAAAGTCGCACGAGCGCTCAAATTCGAAAATCAAGCGCAGTTCCAACCGCTTCAGTATTTGGCAGCGCTCGCAAAAACGATCGACGGTGACGGTTCTCATATTTTCGAAAACACGCGCATGATGAAAGTTGACGAGGGTGAACCGTGCCTCGTAACGACCGACCGCGGTTCGATTAAAGCACGTGATGTCATCATCGCCTCGAATGTTCCGGTGACGAACAAGTTCTTTTTGCAAACGAAGATCGCGAGCTACCGTACCTACTGCATCGCGATTCGCGAGAAAGACCCACGCGATTTGAAGGCGCTTTACTGGGATCTTGACGATCCTTACCACTACGTTCGTTCGGCTGAGTTCAACGGCGTTCCGCACATCATCATCGGCGGAGCCGATCACAAGACCGGCCAAGAAGAACACACGCTCCTCCACTACCGAAAACTTGAAGACTGGGCGCATGAGCGCTTCAACGTCGATCAAGTGACGCACCGTTGGTCAGGACAAGTTGTTGAGCCCGTCGATGGGCTTCCGTTCATCGGTCGAAATTCGCTGAGCGATCATACGTACGTCGCGACAGGTTATTCAGGAACGGGACTCACCTTCGGGACCGTGGCCGCGATGCTCATGACCGACCTCATCCTCGGAAACGAAAATCCGTGGGCCGAGATCTATCAAGCGACCCGCGTGAAACCTTTCGCGAGCGTTAAAGATTACCTCAAAGAGAACATCGACTACCCGACCCACTTGATCAGCGATCGCCTCTCGCCTGCACAAGAGAGCGACACCCACTCGCTCAAAGAGAATCAAGGTGCGATCGTCAGAATCGGCGGAAAAAAAGTGGCCGCCTACCGAGATCCGCACGGCGAACTTCACGTGATGTCGCCGGTGTGCCCGCATATGGGTTGCTACGTTCACTGGAACGAAGCCGAGATTTCGTGGGATTGTCCGTGTCACGGCGCTCGCTTCGATGCGAAAGGGCATTTGCTTCACGGCCCGGCGGTCACCGATCTCAAGTCGGAGGAGTACGACGAAAATGCACCGATGATCCCGGAGCGTTACGAACACCCGCTGCGCCCCGAAGATCCGTTCTCACCGCCGATCGCGACTTTCCGTACGTGCCCTTTGAAACCAACTTAAATCTTCAGTCTCGGGCGGAATGTGCAAGCGAACGCCCGGGCCGATGCGCGGTTTTGAGGATCGACCATGCTGAGTGATCTGCGGGTTAAAATCTTGCGCTTTTGAATCGTCGCCTCCGAAAACTTTGACGACTTCGGGCCACGCCACGTATCGCCGCGTGCGAACCTCAACCGATTCAAGCGCCGGCTGCCAAACCGGTTTCGCGAAATGCTCCCGCGCCGCTTCTTCAACCTCAAGCACCGCTAGGAAACACGCGTAAAAATTCTGCGAAGCAAACCCGAACGTGCGCGATGTGAACGTGTTTGTGATTTGGGCGATATCGTCTGTGCCGACCTTTTGAACAACGTTTCGCACACCGCTGGGTCCGTGATTCCAGGCTGTCACGGCGAGAGGCCATTTTCGCAACATCGCAAAGTTCGACTTCATAAGCTTCGCGGCCGCAATCGTCGAGGTCAGTGGGTCGTTTCGCTCGTCGACGTCGTTACTGATTTTTAAGTACGGACGAGCCGTCTTTCGCATGAACTGCCAAATGCCGCTCGCTCCGACTTTCGATCGCGCTCGGGTGTTAAACGAACTTTCGACAAATGGGAGACGCGTGAGTTCGATCGGCAAACCTTCGTCTCGAAAAATGCGCTCCATGGTATGGAGATAGCGACCGGAGTAGTAAATGCCCAAAAGAATTTTATCGCGCTGACCCAGTTGAAAACGGATTCGCGCAGCGGCCTTTTTATAGCGAGCGGGATCATTCGTGTTCTCGAATATCTTCCAGAGCCTTAAGTCGTCTCCAGAAAGCTCAGGATCTGCCAGCGCGACTTTTTGATCGTCGAAGGGAGTGGTGATTTCGCCGGCTCGCAACTGGTCTAAACGCGCTTGTAATTTCAAAAGTCGATCGTTCAAAGCGTCTCGGTGGGCGTCGATCACTTTTTGTCGAGCGCGTGCATTGGCGCCGAGCGATTCGCCGTCTCGCACGGGCGTGAACTGTAAGCTCTCGTAAATCTCGAGCGTAACCGGATCATGGAGCACGCCCTGATCGGTTGTGTAGTTTGAGTAGATCAACTTCCAGAACTCGACTCTTTTCTCCATTCCGGCCGGCACATCGAAGACGCCTTCTGACCACCCGAGAGCGTCAGTTTGGTCATCATAGGAAGGCTCTTCCCATGGAACGCCTTCGCGCACTTCATCTTGTGTCAGATGATCCGTCGGAGCTAAAACGTTCGACATCGAATCGGGTAAGTCCGATGCCGTTTCAGTGGGAGATTGATTTTCGAAGGGATAAAAGCTGAGGCCGTAAATGAAAACAGCGCCTGCCGTGAGTGCGGCGAGCATGATCGCCCAAAAACGTCGACTCAAAATCTTACTCTTGAACGATCAAGGCAGCCATGCGGTCAAAGAACGCGCGCGCTTTGTCTTCGCGGCCTCCGCCATTATAAATGAAAACGAACGACGCGATCTGACCGTTCGGTCGGCCCGCGAAACCGGCGAGCCCAACGGCTCCATTCAATAAACCAGTTTTTGCTCTCACCCAGCGCTCGCCACTCGTGCCGACCATGCGTTTTCGCAAAGTCCCGTCGACGCCTGCGATCGGAAGCGAAGTGAGGTACTCAGGGAACAGAGTGAAATCCGCGCGCACAAACTCCAGATAATTTCCGAGTTGCATAGGTGTCAGGCGGTTCTTTCTCGTGAAGCCCGCGGCGTTGATGAATTCGTAATCGCCTTTTTTTACGCCCGAGCTTTCGAGATATTTGCGTACGATGTCCATGCCGGTTTGCATCGTCGCCGGCTTCTCTCCCGTTTCGGCGGCGATATTTTTGACCAGCATTTCGGCGACGTAATTGTTCGACCACTTCGACATGTCGGCGACAACTGAGGTCAATGTGTGCGCTTCGGTGAATGCCAAGACTTTTGCGGAGGAAGGAGCTGCACCGGTGCGAACTTTTCCCTTTACCGAAATGCCTCGTTGCTTCAAGAACTCCACGAGATTCGAGCCCGCCCAGAGATCGGGTTTCGAAATCGATTTGTAAATCACAGCTTCGGGTTGATCGAGGGCAAGACCACCGGTGACGGTGATCACATCTCCCGCGAACTCTTTTTCGGACCGACGCTCTACCGCGACTGATTTTCCTTTTCCCGCCGCTGTTGTTCGCGACTTATTGATGACCTTTAAGTAAGGCGAATCGACATCGACGTAGACTTTCAACGGTTCGCCCGCGCTGTCACCGGGACGCGCGTACACGTTGACCGAATTCCAGTTCATCGACATCGCGCCGACCGGCGCGTCGTAAGCACGATCGACACGTTCGTCCTGACGGTCTTGCCCGAAGCGAACGTCATCGAACTTCGTGTCGTCGACGACGATGTCTCCGGCGACTTCAGTGACACCCGTGCGCGTAAGTTCGTTCACGAGGACCCACATGTTTTCTGACACAAACGAAGGGTCACCGCCGCCTTTCAGATAGAGCGGTCCTTGGAGAACACCTTCTTTCATTTTTGCGTCGCTCACGAGTTCGGTCTTGAACTTGTAGCCCGGCTTTAAGGTGTGAAGAGCCGCTCCTAGAGTGACGAGCTTCGAAAGAGAGGCGGGCAACATTTTTTGATTCGCATTTTGCTCAAAATAAGTCTCGAGACCCTGTGGCCCCGTCGAACCGACCCACAAACCGACTTCACCCGCCTTAAAGCCTGACGAATCGGCGGCTTTCTTCAATCGTTCTGCGAGAGAGTTTTTTTGCACCGGCACGGCGAATGATGTCGACGCTGTCACGAGAAGGCTCAAGCACGCAGAGATAACGATTTTGCTTTTCATAGATGAGAAGCTTAACCTGCAAAAGATGCGTTCGTGCACCATTCTTCTAGCGACACTGCTCCTTGTCGCGTGCACTCGCACGGCGCCGCCGACCCACGATGTGGTCGTTGCACTCAGCCAGCCCCCGTCGACTCTCGATCCGCTTTTCACGACCGACGCGGCAGGGACTCGCATCGCTGGACTTTTGTACAGCTCGTTTGTCCGGATCGGCGTCGATTTAAAGCCTCAGCCTGAAGCCGCGACCTGGAAGCAAGACGGAACAACCTACACGTTTTCTGTTTTGCCCAACCTCACCTTTTCAGACGGAAGTCGGCTGACACCCGAGGATATCGATTCAAGCTTTGAGCTTTTTCAAAAAAGTGCCTTCGCTTCTTCATTCAAAACGATCGCGAGCGTTAGATCTCGTCGCGTGAACGATCACATCGAGACGGTTGTTCGTTTAAGCCAACCCTCTGCGACGTTTTTGAGCGATCTTATGACCCTCAAACTTTTGAAACGAGGTTCGCAGTTGGGCACGGGTCCCTTCGTTCTCGTTTCACAAAACGCCAACGACATTCGCCTGCGCGCGAGAAAAGATCATCCCTATTGGCCACCGAAAATAGAGGGCGTCAATTTCAAGATCGTCCGCGACGACAACACGCGGGTGATGAAAATGCAAAAAGGGGAGATTGATCTCGCGCAAGCCGAGTTTCCCGCAATGAAGATTGCGCAACTCGAAAAAAGCCCGAACCTGACCGTCTACAAATACCCGGGCCTCGCGCTCACATACCTTCTCTTCAACTTGAAAGACCCCTATCTCGCAGATCTCTCGCATCGTCAGGCCATGGCCGCCTCCATCGACCGTGAAAGCATTGTTCGCTACAAACTCGACGGCCTGGCGACATTAGCCACGAGTTTGCTCACCCCCGTGAATCCGTTTTTCGACTCAACATTGACACCGCTGAAGTTTGATCGGCGCGCGGTACCAGAGTCACCGGAGCTCATTCTCAAAACCTCGAGCGCTCCCGCGGCTGTGGAGAATGGAAAAATCATCGCGGCCGATCTGAAGAAGGCCGGCTTCAATGTTCGAGTGCAGAGTTTTGAATGGGGCACGTTTTACGGTGACGTGCAACGCGGGCGCTTTCAGCTGGCGACGATGAGGTGGGTGGGCACCATTGATCCCGATCTTTACCGAAAAGCCCTGCACTCCAAGGATGTTCCTCCGGCTGGCCGAAACCGCGGTTCATACGCTAACGACTGGGTCGATAAACTGGCGGAGGAGGGGCTTCGCGAAACTGATTTTGCGAGGAGAAAAAAGATCTACGATCAAATTCAGAAACAAGTTTTGCACGATCTTCCTTTTGTTCCGCTCTGGTACGATACCGAAGTGGCGGTGGTGAACAAACGCATCAAGAATTATGTTCCGCCTCCTGACGGTAGCTTCTGGATTCTCACGAAGGTTGAAAAGCAATGAAGAGAAAAATTCTTTGCGTGGACGATGAACCCGAGATCACGCGAGCGCTGACGCGTCTTCTCATGGCGGATTTCGAAGTCATGACGGCCGCCACTGTCGAAGAAGCCCGTGCGAAACTCACGCCTGATCTCGCCGTCGTTCTCACCGATCTCAAGATGCCCGACGGGTCGGGTTTCGATGTTCTCACTCGAGCTCAAGCGAAATGCCCTGAGGCGGTGCGAGCACTTCTCACCGCACACATTGAATTCGACGAGC
>CAJYIL010000721.1 GCA_913774795.1 Pseudobdellovibrionaceae bacterium | reverse complement strand
TTAAGTCGTCTGGTTCGAACATTCTCCATAACGCGTCTGGCACGTCGTTAAAAGAGCCCTTCCAATACTCGATAGGGAACTGATATTCCGCGAGTCGCATTGCCCAACGGCTTAGCTTCGGCGTTTTACTCTTTAAGTCTCGCAACCAGCGGAGACTGCTGTGGTCCGTTATTACCTTGAATCGATATCCTTCGAGATATCTTCGGAAGTGTTCGCAGGCCCAAAGTACGGCCAAGCATTCTCGCTCCGTCGCTGAGTAGTTTCGTTCGGCTTTGTTCATAACTCGACTCGCATACGCCACTACTCGCTCGCCGTCTTCGTGCTCCTGCGTAAGAACAGCGCCGAGACCAGTGCCACTAGCATCGGTCTGCAAAACGAACGTTTTTGAATAGTCGGGACAGGATAGAACAGGTGCCGTCGCTAGCGCGAGCTTCAGAGCTTCAAACGCTGCTTCCTGTTCCGCTGCCCATGTCCAACGGACACTTTTACTCGTCAATCTCGTCAACGGTTCGGCAATCGTGGCGAAGTTCGGAATGAAGCGTCGATACCACGACGCCATACCGATAAATCTCCGCAATTTCTTCATCGTCGTCGGTCGGGGAAATTCTAACATCGGCTTCACGCGTTCGGGATCGACCATAAGTCCTTTTTCGTTGACTTGGTATCCCAGGTATTGTACCTCGTTCGTGCAGAACTTGCATTTCTCGACGTTAATTTTTAAGTTCGCCTCCTTTAACGCGTCGAAGATCTTGTTGAGCACCTCCAGGTGTTCTTCAAACGTTTCGGTCACTACGATCAAATCGTCAAGGTATCCAAAGACCTTTAATCCCCGTCGTTCGGCCAACATTTTGTCGATTAGCCGCTGGAAATGGGGCGGGGCCCCTGCCAAACCAAACGGCATTCCGACGTATTGGAACATACCGCGCCCAGGCACACTGAACGCGGTGTATTCTCGGCAGGCTGGATCCAGTTTGACCTGGTGGTAAGCGTGTTTCAAATCAATCTTCGAGATGAACTTCGCTCCACTCAACTGGTCCAATATCCACGTCATCAGCGGTAGTGGATAAGCGCAAGGCTTCGCAATTGCGTTCAAACGTCGAAAATCTAGACACATGCGATACTCGCCGGACGATTTCTTGACCATGACCACCGGGTTGCACCAGGCACTCGTCGATGGTTCAATCAATCCTGCTGCGAGTAACTCATCCACCTGCCGGCGCATTTCGTCTTCAATGATCAGTGACGTCGGGTAGTTCCGCTGTCGTATTGGTTCGTGGCCCTGCACATCGATGTGATGAGTCATTAAATTCGTGAACGTCGTTTCTCCGTTGTATTTTACATCAGGCAATCGTCGT
>CAJYIL010000720.1 GCA_913774795.1 Pseudobdellovibrionaceae bacterium | reverse complement strand
GCCCAACGCTCGAGACCACCACCGGTATCGACCGATGGTTTCGGAAGCGGATGTCTTCCGGTCGCATCTTCGTTGTACTGCATGAAGACGTTGTTCCAGATTTCGACGTAGCGGTCTCCGTCTCCGCCCATCTTCGACGGGTTGAACGGGTCATCGGCTTCAGCGCCGTGATCGTAAAAGATCTCCGAGCACGGCCCGCACGGCCCCACATCGCCCATTCTCCAGAAGTTATCTTTTTCGCCGAAGCGGTAGATGCGATCTTTGGGAACGCCTTCTTGCTTGTGCCAGATGTCGGCCGCTTCATCGTCGGTCGTGAAAACAGTGACGTAGAGTTTCTCCGACGGAATACCGAGTTCTTTCGTTAGCAGGTCCCACGCAAAGTGAATCGCGTCTTTCTTGAAGTAATCACCGAAAGAAAAGTTACCGAGCATTTCGAAGAACGTGTGGTGACGAGCCGTGTGACCGACGTTTTCTAAGTCGTTGTGTTTTCCGCCGGCGCGCACGCATTTTTGCGACGTGACTGCGCGTTTGTAATCGCGGTGTTCGAGACCGGTGAAAACGTTTTTGAATTGGTTCATCCCGGCGTTCGCGAAAAGCAACGTCGCATCGTTTTCAGGAACGAGCGATGACGAGGCCACTTCACGGTGACCATGTTTTTTAAAGTAATCGATAAACGTCGAACGGATTTCGCGGCTCTTCATGAGGCACTCCCTAGGAAGGCCCCAGTCTACAGAGCCGCTTAGGAGCGCGCAAGCGCACGCGTGATCGTTTCCTCGTCAAACCCGCGGTTGAACAAGATGCGTTGAGCTTTCTCCACTAGATCAGCGGGGAGGGGGCTCTCCGCCAAGTCGTGTTTGAGCTTTTGGGCGATCAGGCCCCGAGCCCGAGCGATTTCCTCTTCGGGATTCTCGACCACCTCGGGCAGACCCTTTTGCTCGAGGAACTGGCGAATGTAGCGGTGACCTTTGTTCTTGCGAGCGAGGTCGCCCGCGACGCGCTCGGCGGTCTCCTCGGGTTTGGCGAGCCAACCTTGCTGTTTTGCGCGGTCGATGGCGTCGGTGACGTCGTCTTCGGGAAAATGCGTAGAGAGTTTTTGGCGGAGTTCGAATTCCGAGTACTCACGACGCGCGAGAAAATCCATCATCTTGTTATATGCCGATTTCTCTCGCACGCGGCGATCGCCTTTCTGTGCGGGCGTTATTCGTCTTCGCCCGAACCGTTTTCACTGAGCATTTCGATCTCGAGGCCGTCTTGGTTCAGATCGCCACGCACACGTTTGTTGAGATCACTGTTGTCGTGCCACTGTTGACCACTCGCAACGCCGGCGGCGCGGAGCTGAAAGTCTTCGGGGTTGGTCGACAACCGAAGCGCCTCATCGTAATCGATTAAGTCTTGGCTGAGAAGATCCATCAAGCTTTGATCGAAACTCACCATGCCGTAGCTATCGCGCGACTCTTCGATCGCGTTGCGAACTTCGCTGGTTTTCTCAGGGTCCTCGATCATCTCTTTCACGCGCTGATTGTTGACGAGGATTTCGACCGCCGGAACGAATCCGGTTTTATCTTTTCTTCGAGCGAGACGCTGAGAGACGACGGCTTTTAAGACCGCGCCCAATTGACGGCGAACTTGATCTTGTTCGTGCGGCTCGAAAGTTCCGAGGATACGGTTGATGGTCTCTTGGGCATCCATCGTGTGCAGAGTCGAGAGAACCAAGTGGCCCGTTTCAGCGGCCGTAAGGGCGATCTTGATGGTCTCGTGGTCGCGCATTTCTCCGATCAAGATGACGTCCGGGTCTTGACGGAGCGCCGACTTGAGCGCCGTCGAAAACGTCGTTGTATCAAGACCGAGCTCACGCTGGGAGACGATCGACTTCCGGTCACGTATGAGAAACTCGATGGGATCTTCAACGGTCAGGATATGAGTGTTCTGCGTGTTGTTGATGTGATCGACCATCGCCGCGAGGGTCGATGACTTACCTGAGCCGGTGATGCCCGTCACGAGCACGAGTCCGCGCTCGTATTCGGCGATTTTCTTGACGACGTCAGGCAACTTCAATTCATCGATGTTCGGGACGTTGAACGGGATATTTCGAATCACCATGCGTGTGCTTCCACGCTGGCGGAAGATGTTCACGCGAAAGCGACCGAGGCCGCTGATGCCGTAACCGACGTCGATCTCTTTGTATTTCGCAAAGTGTTGGCGCTGGTCCTCATCGAGAATCTCATTTGCCATGTGATCGATCTCTTGAGCACTCAACTGAGGCACACCGGTTTGGAGCGGGCGAAGTTTTCCGTGTTTGCGGATGACGGGGACAAGGCCCGCCTTCAAGTGCACGTCGGAAGCCTGTTTTTTAAGCGCAATGGTCAAAATATCATTCAACGTCATTCGTAAGCTCCGCCTTCGGCTTCGCACATTCGCATCAAGTGCTCATTCCTTGGCCTTATTCTGGGCGCCTGAGGTGGGGGTGTCGAGACCAGGGGAGCGTCAGTTGGTCCTTGGTTGGTTGTCGATTTTAGGTTGTGATTGGGCGGCGCGTCTTGCACGCATGAGGCTTTGACGTGACGAGGCGCGCGGGCGAGTTTTAGCCCCGTGAAAAAACAGGTCATCGAGGCGCTCGCAACCGGCTTCTATCTAGGGAAAATTCCGTTCGCACCCGGCACCTGGGGCACTCTTCTCGGCATTCCCGTTGCGTGGGCGATGGCGACATACTTGCCGCCACTTTGGTACATGATCGTGACGGTTCTTTTTGTTCTCGTCGCGTCGTGGGTCGCGGAGATTTACGAGCAGATCTTCGGCACACATGATCCACGCGAAATCGTGATCGATGAAGTCGTCGGCTATGTCATCGCAATGACTTGGTTACCGCTGAACTGGCAGTCTTTTTTGGCGGCGTTCGTCGTCTTCCGTTTCTTTGACATTTTGAAACCTGGACCTATTCGCCGCATCGATATGCGCGTGAAGGGCGGCCTGGGAACCATCCTCGATGACGTCGCGGCGGGCGTGATCTCATCGTTCTTACTGCAGGTTTTGCTGCGGGAGACGTCGTGGCTCGGAGGGGTTCCTTCGTATGCGTTCTGAGTTGGTCTCGCAAGTGGTCAGACTTCTTCGTACGCGCGGTGAAACGGTTAGTTTCGCCGAGAGCTGTACGGGTGGCTTGATGTCGTCGATGGTGACGTCGATGGCGGGAGTGTCTGATGTGTTTATCGGATCGGTCGTCGCCTACTCGAACGAAGTGAAGAAGTCAGTTTTGGGTGTGCCGTCGACGGTTTTACTGTCGTCGGGTGCGGTGTCTGAGCCGTGCGCGCGGGCGATGGCGCGCGGGGCTCGTTCGGCATTCGGAACGACTTGGGCCGTGGCGATTACCGGAATCGCCGGTCCGGGAGGCGGATCAGTCGCGAAGCCAGTCGGTACTGTGTTTGTCGGCATCGCTGGCCCAGGAGTTGATAGAGCAGTCGGCATCCACCTCTCCGGAGGAAGACAAGTGATTCAGCAGGCTTCGGCTGATTTCGCGCTGTCGACGCTAGCTGATGAATTAGGTTTTGGTGAAGTGGGGAACGAGTTGAGGGTCTAGTTCGAGAATAGCAGTTGACGAGCACTTACACATAACTTACACGTATATATGTAACGACGTTGATTGCTGCTTTCGAGTATTACAGACCAGCAACTTTGATTGTGCAACTAAAACGCCGCCGGGGGGTCCGGTGGTTAGACGAAAACAGGGGAATGACATGGCTTTTGGATCAAAGAAAGAAATCGAACCGAAAACAGTGGGCACCGGCGGTTCGGCAGGCGAGAAAAACAAAGCTCTCGATCTCGCAATGTCGGCTATCGAGAAACAGTTCGGTAAAGGTTCGATCATGCGCCTCGGTGTTGGCGAACAAATGCACAAAGACGTCGAGGCGATTTCGACCGGCGCTTTGTCTTTGGATTTGGCTCTCGGTATCGGCGGTCTTCCAAAAGGTCGTATCGTTGAAATCTACGGCCCAGAATCTTCGGGTAAAACAACTCTCGCATTGACGACAATCGCCGAAGCTCAGCGTAAAGGCGGCGTGGTTGCGTTCGTCGATGCCGAGCACGCGCTCGATGTTGGTTACGCACGCAAACTCGGCGTCAACACCGCTGACATGCTGATCTCGCAACCCGACACGGGCGAGCAAGCCCTCGAGATCGTCGAAACACTCGTTCGCTCTGGCGCGATCGACGTGTTGGTTGTCGACTCGGTCGCGGCTCTGGTGCCACGCGCCGAAATTGAAGGCGACATGGGCGATAGCCACGTCGGTCTCCAAGCTCGCTTGATGTCACAAGCTCTTCGTAAGCTCACATCGGCGATCTCGCGCTCGAAGACTCTCGTTATCTTCATCAACCAGCTTCGTATGAAGATCGGTGTGATGTTCGGTAACCCAGAGACAACGACG
>CAJYIL010000719.1 GCA_913774795.1 Pseudobdellovibrionaceae bacterium | reverse complement strand
CGGCCGAAGCCGAGAACGCCGTGCGAACATCGATTTTGCGTTTTACGATGAGATTCACCAACGATTGATTCATCGTGACCATGCCAGACTTTTCTTGTCCGACCTGCATCATCGCAGGAATTTGGTGCATTTTGTTTTCACGAACGAGATTTCGGATCGAGGTATTCATCAACATGAACTCGATCGCGGCCACTCGACCTCCCTGAAGCGACGGCAAAAGTCGCTGCGAGATCACACCTTGAAGAGTCGCGGAGAGGAGAACGCGCACGCGCTCTTGTTGGTCTGACGGGAAAACGTTGACCATACGCTGAATCGAAGAGACGGCCGAGTTTGTGTGAAGCGTTCCGAAGACCAAGTGACCCGTCTCGGCCGTGTTCAACGCGGCATCGATGGTCTCGAGGTCACGCATCTCTCCCAAAAGAACGTAGTCCGGGTCTTGACGCAAGACCGATTTCATCCCCGCTTTGTAACCCGCGGTATCGGCACCGATCTCACGTTGGTTGATGATGCAGTTCTTGTGGTTGTGCACGAATTCAATCGGGTCTTCCATCGTGACGATGTGACCGTATCGTTCCGTGTTGATTTTATCGAGCATCGACGCGATCGTCGTCGACTTCCCCGATCCGGTCGGGCCCGTGACGAGAACAAGTCCGTAGGGGAGATTCGTCAGATCACCGACCGACTGCGGTAGAGAGAGATCCGAGAACTTCGGGATGACGACCGGAACGCGGCGGAAGACGCCCGAAACACTCTGCTTCTGGAAAAAGAAATTCGCACGAAAACGCGCGAGGTTTTTCACATCGAACGAAAAATCCAGTTCTTTTTGTTCTTCGAAGCGCGACTTTTGTGCATCGGATAAAACCGAGTAACAGAGTTTTCGCGTCACTTCTTTCGTCATCGTCTCGGTCTTCACTCGAACAATGCGGCCGTTGACACGCAATGCGGGCTGCGAACCTGCCACGATGTGCAAGTCCGATGCGCCTTGGTCCACTGCGAATTTCAAAAGCTGCAAAAGAGTGATCATGATGATTATGCCTTGTCGTCCGCCAACGTCACGCCAAGGACTTGGTCGAGAGAGACCACGCCTTGACGCAATTTCTGAAGAGCGGCCTGACGAAGGGTTTTTGTTCCCCCGGCAATCGCGCCCTTCTTGATTTCAACTGGCGATCCGCCTTTTAAGATTTCGATTTTGAGTGGATTCGACATCGCCATCAACTCGTAGATCGCGACGCGACCTTTGATGCCTGAGCCGTTACAAGCGCTGCAGCCTTCTCCGCGAAGACACTCGAACGTGCCGACTTCTTCTGGGGGAATACCGGCCATGATCAACGCCTCGGGTTGAACCTTCTCGACGACCTTACACTTCTCGCAGTTACGACCCGCGAGACGTTGCGCGATAATCATCGTCACGGTCGACGTAATCAAATACGGCGCAACGCCCATGTCGATCAAACGCGAAACGGTCGAAGGCGCGTCGTTCGTGTGGAGCGTCGAGAGAACCAAGTGACCGGTCGATGCCGCTTTGAAAGCGACTTCGGCCGTTTCCAAGTCACGAATCTCACCCACGAGGATGACATCCGGGTCTTGACGGAGAAACGATCTCAAAGCATCGGCGAACGAGAATCCGACCTTTGGGTTCACCTGAACTTGGTTGATCCCGTCCAAGTTGAACTCCACCGGATCTTCTGCGGTCGAGATGTTGATCGTCGGATCGTTTAAAGACCACAGTGCAGAGTACAGAGTCGTCGTCTTACCAGAACCTGTTGGGCCGGTGACGAGAACGAGGCCCTGCGGTTCGTTGATCTTTTGCCTAAACATTTCCATCTCGGCGTCTTCGAAACCGAGTTTCGTCATGTCGAGTTTCAAGTTCGACTTATCGAGGAGACGCATGACGATTTTCTCACCGAATAATGTCGGGAGAACGGAGACGCGGAAGTCGACTTCCATTCCGCCAGCGGTCTTCGCTTTCAAGCGACCATCCTGAGGTTTTCTGCGCTCGGCGATGTCGAGTCGCGACATGATTTTTAAACGCGACGAAAGAGCGTTCGCGATCCCGGCCGGCGGCTGAACTTTTTCGATCAAATTTCCGTCGACCCGGAAACGTATGCGAAGTCGCTTCTCGTAAGGCTCGACGTGAATATCCGAGGCTTTGACCTTAATCGCTTCGGTCAACATCGTGTTGACGAGACGAACGATACCCGCTTGCTCTTCGCCCTCGACTTCGCCGATCAGCTGCGCTTGAAGCGATTGGGTAAAGTTCAGTGCTTCATCGGAGAACTCCATCTCCGATGCGAGCGTCGACATGTCGGCCGATTGCTTTTTTTGGTAGTATTTCTCAATCGCTTTCGCAATCGAAGTTTCAGGCGCGACAACCGGCTCGATCTTGCATCGCGAAAGAAGCGCGATATCGTCCCGGATGTACATGTTCGTTGGATCCGCGAACGCGACGACGAGAATATTGCCCGAGCGAGAAACCGGGATGACCATGTGCTTCTCGCACACCTCGCGCGAAATGGACTTCAATGCATCTTGATCGATTTCAAATTGTTCGAGATCGACGGTGGGGACGTCGTACTGGCGACCCATGAATTCAGCCATGTCTTTGTCACGAACGTGACCGAGACGAACCAGGGCCGAACCCAATCGACCGCCGTTGGCTTTTTGTTCTTTGCGAGCTTCATCAAGTTGCTGAACAGTAACCAGATTTTCTTTAACGAGAAGTTCGCCTAATGGCTTTTTCGCCGCAGACATAAATAGTGGCCTCGTGCCTTACGCTCAAATATTGGGACTAAATGCTTTTGAATAGTGTAGCGTCCCGAGGGCGTAAATTGTAACTGCACGAAGGGCCGGGACTGAACTCAGTGGGCGGTCAGTTTTGCGGCGTACGCTAAAGTGTCGATCTTCGTTTTCAAGATTTGCTCGGCCCAGAGACGATCGGTCGCCGCTAAAACGTTGGCGCCCGAAACGACCATCGCTCCGACGCTCAATGCTTCAGATTCAAGGACTGGGTTTGTCGGTAAAATCGCGAGATCGAGCCAAAAGCCATTGGGCTTCAAGAAATTGAAATACGCGAGCTCACGGCTCGAAGTTTCGTCCTCGACAGAAGTCAGGGTGTTGACCGCAATCGAGCAGACGCCTGGGAGTTGGGTGACCTCTTCGCGCGCAACGACCTGGAACTGGATCCCGAAGTAAGAGCGACGAAGCTCCTCGACGAAAGACGCGCCTGCCGCTTGAGACGGATCACTCACGATCATTTTGTTGAAGCCGATTCGTGAGAGCGCGGCGACCACGGCGCGGGCCTCAGGAGTCGCGCCAAGAATGAGAACCGAACCTGCAAAATCGAGAGTTGCCGCCTCGTGCGCCAAAGTTTGGTTTAATCCTTCGACGAGATAGAACCGGGGC
>CAJYIL010000718.1 GCA_913774795.1 Pseudobdellovibrionaceae bacterium | reverse complement strand
CCGGCCCTGAAGCTCCCTCAAGGCGACATCGCAGGGCGTGGCAAAGCGTGGTCACTTCGCGTCGACTACCGTCGCTCCGAAGAAAACAACCACGTCGACTTCACGTTGAATTCGAGCAAGGTCCAGGAAAAGTCGTCGCAAATCGGTTTGCGCCTCTCGGTTCAGTAGGGCAAAAACATGAAATCTATCTTCATTCTCCTCTCACTTCTCAGTGCTCAGGCGTTCGCGCAGCAGAACTTACCGAACTTTTCAGATCTCCGTTCAATCGGGCGAGTGCCTGCGTTCGCAAGCCCTCGGGGCATGACCTGGTTCTTGCCGACGGCTTTTCGGACAGAGCTCTCTTGTTCTCCCGCGGCCGCCACCCGCAGCTGTATCGTGAAAGTCTTCAATGCACTTTCGCAGAGCGAGATCTCCTCTCTAGAAAAAATCGTGAGTGCCGTGAGATCAGGAGCCGCTGGGGTCACGCCGATCAATCCTGCGGTCGTCGCGTCGGTTAAAGAATCTTTTCTCGTGGCTCTCAATGAACTTCAAACTACGGAGGCGAAACTGCAAACCTTGATGATGAATGAGAGAGCGCCGTATGCGTCGCTTGCCATTCGCGGCGATGGTCGATCGATCGCTCAGCTCGAAGAAAGCTTCGCGGCGGGCGGTATCGGTACATTCGAGTCCCAGGTTGTGATGAATGTCGAAAACGTAGGAGATTATCTCGCCATTCGTAACGGCGATGTCTTGGCACAGATGTTGATCTCCTTGAAGCCCAACTTGTCGAAGCAAGAAATGCTTCAGGCGATCTCGTCAATTGCACAGAAGCTCGATCTGCAAATTTATGGGCTTGCTCGTCAAGACGCTCTTTACCGCACTGTCGATCTGATTCGCTCGCGATTCTTCTCGATGACGAGATCGCGCGGTTATTCCTTCAATCGAGTGGCGATTCCACAAACGATCGTGATTCAGGATGAACACACGGCGCCGTTTCAGGCTCGCTGTATCGCCTCGATCCCTTTGCAAGCGAACGCGCAGGTGAAGGTGACCTGCGAGGAGATGCAGTGAAAAGATTCATCCTTTTAACGCTGCTACTTGCGGGCTGTGCGGCGCCGACGCCATCAAACTCTCAGAACGAGAAAGCAAAACCCTCGGCGCCTTCTCTCGAAGAAGAAGGTACGATCGAAATATGCCATTTCGCCAAAGCGCAATCGGCTGTTAGCGCGTGTCTCGCAGACTTCAATGAACATCAACAGAAAGCGTTTTTGGCGACGATGTCATCGTGGGTTTACGATAAAGATCTCTTTTTCCCGAATGACATTAAACGCGAATCGAATAAACGCCGCTACGGGATCACCGATTCGCAGGTCACTTGTCTCACCGAACAAACGTGTGGAGTCGAATATGAAGATGCTCTTTAGTTTTTTAATTTTGATAGCGGGATCACCTGCGTTCGCTCAACTGATCTTGGATCAGCAGATGAATTTGAGTCATGACGACTTTCTTTTTCCTTCGGCAAATGAGCCCAACACGATTTACATGTTCCCGAAGAGTCTCTCAAGGCTCTCGGATGTGCAGGTGATCTCAAAAGATGACCGAGTCAAAGTTCAGTTCGACGTCGGGATTTCGTCAGCCGATTACGCACGTGTCGAGGCACTGATTGCCGGTGCGGGTTTGACCGACCGCAGAGCGGCGGTCGTTCGCGCGGTCGATGTTGTGGCAGAACCGGGAACAAACATTGATCCCCGCTACCGACCGATTGTGACGGTTGCCGGAGACATTCGCAATTTAACCGGCCCTGTACGATACGTCTTGAGCGTACGTAACCGCGGAACAGGGCGCACTCTCGCGATGCTGAAGGATCTCTTCAGCGATAAGAACATGGATCATGTGCTCAATTTGAGTTACCAGTTTTCGGCGGTCGTCGCGGGTCAGCCATACCTGGCAAAATCGGCGGTTGGAGTCATGGTCGGTACGAGAAATGGAATTGGGGCGTTTGAACCAAAAGCACATTTCTTCGAGGCTCGATTGAGCGCGCCCGGTGTGCAGATTCTGATGGATAAAGAGACGGGGTGTTGGGAGCGTCCAGCGATCGGAGTCGCGTGCCTCCGCTAAACTCCGGAGAAAACCTTAAAGCTGGCGGGATCAAGATCGCTTTCGCGTGATGCTCGGCATGCAAACCGACCCAACGTTTCTAAGAATTGATTTTTGGTTCGCGCAGCTTACGGAGAATCGCGGGGACGACAAACATGCCGATCATCACGATGACGGCCGCAAGGGTGCCGTCACCTAAAATGTTGTTCAACCAAAGAGTTGAAACCATCAAGATCGAGAAAAAGATCATGTCTCCAGCGATCGCGATCGTCCAGCCGCCAATAAATCCGTAGCCGTTCGCTCGCGCCACCGCCCGCCCGGTCATCGGATCAACACCGAATGAGAGGATGACCAGCGAAAACCAGCTTGGCGAGAGCCCGTAATTAAATCCGGTTCTCGCCAGCGCTGTTTTGTACGAAGCAAGAAAGCGCTTCGTGAATTCGGAGTCTTTGGTGAAGTGGATAAATAGGAGCATCAGAGGCTCGAACACGCAGGCAAGAACGACATCTGAAATGAAATACAAAGTCATCGAGACGATCCAGCCGAGTTGATATTTATCGGCCAGGATCACGCCCGCGGGAATACCGCCCCCGAACGGGATGCAGTAAACGAAGAGAACATCGGCGCAATGTTTCCAGAATTCACTCGGCATGGCTGAGCGCCATCAACAGCGATTTTGCGAAGTCTTCGGGCTTTCTTGCCCAACTTGAGTGATCGAGCGGAAATTCGGTGAGCTTGAGACCAAGTTCACGCGAAAGGGCTTCGGCTGTACGATAAGCTAACTGACCTTTGCTATCGCGACCGGCGCCAACGACAACGTCTCGCTTTTTCAGTTTGTCGATATCCGGCTTGTATTCGCCAATCGAGCGCACGCCGAATTCGAGAAAGTAATTGATATTGCTGGCTACACGCGGAGGGAGCGCCTTTTTTTCGGTCGGCGTATCACTTGCGCGAACTGGTGACGGCATTCCGGCGATTTGAACAAAGGCTGCCATCGCAAGTGCGGGCCCTTTGAGGTGGAAGATCTTTTCGACTCCGCGCATTTTTTCCGCGACCTTTGCGGCATCGGGAAGAAGTGGAATACAAGGCGGTTCGTGCGCGACCAGTCGTCTGACAAGCGAGGGGTAGCGCGCGGTGAAATTCAAAGCGATCTGGGCGCCTCCCGAATTTCCGAAGATGAAGGCGGGGCCCATCGACAGCGATTGCACGAGGGCCGCCAGATCACTTCCATGGGTGTCCATATTTTGTGTGACCGGAATATCGTCGAAGACCGATCTCGAATTCCCGCGAGGATCATAAGTGACCACAGTAAAGTGATGCGCCATCAGACGAGCGAGACCTGCGAGAGTGTCGGCGTCGGTCGGGCCACCGGGAATCATAACGAGCAGAGGACCTTGGCCACGAACTTCGTAATAGATCGTGGCGCCGGGTACCTTCAGCTGCTTCTTCTGAACGTCTTGCATTGAGACGACGCTAACTTACAAAACGACGTTGGTCGAAAGAAACTGCGAAGAGTCAGAGCGCAAGATGTCTTGAACAACATGCTTACCCGCTGGATCTTGTTTGGTGGCCACCATGCACCGGATACTGAAGCTCCGGAGCGCGTCGTAAACACTCAACGTTCCTTCTGCGGAATTCTTGCGACCTGTAAACGGGAAGACGTCGGGGCCGCGTTGGCATTGAGCGTTGATATTGATGCGGCAAACTTGATTGCTCAAGAAGTCGATCATGGGTCCCATCTGCGCAGCGCTCTCGCCAAAGAGTGAAGCTTGGTTTCCGTAAGGTGAATTGGTGACGTAGTCTTGAACGGCTTTCAGATCGCTGTACTCGTGAACCGGAACAACGGGCCCGAATTGCTCTTCGATCGCCAGACGCGAATCAAGCGAGACGCCGGTTAGAACGGCCGGATAAAACAAGGTGCCTTCGACGCGACCTCCGCGCTCGGGGTTCGCGAGTTTTGCGCCTTTGGCAACGGCGTCGTCGATGAGCTCTTTTAAATACTTCGATTTCTCAGGATCTGGAAGAGGCGTGATGCCGACGTCAGGCTCCCACGGGAGACCCACTTTGAGAGAGTCGATTTTCGCGACGAGCTTTTTGTTGAACTCAGCAGCGATCTTCGTGTGTACGAAAATCATTTTGAGCGCCGTACACCGCTGACCGTTGAACGATAAAGCTCCGCGAACGCATTCGGCGACGGCGTTATCGATGTTGGCGTCAGACAAAATGATGGCGGGGTTTTTCGCTTCGAGAGAAAGAATCGATCTGAATCGAAACGGCTGAGGGTGCGACGTTTTAATTTGGTTTGCGACTCGTGATGTTCCGATGAAAGCGAGCACATCGAGCTTTCCTTCTTTCACAACCGGATTCACGATTTCGCGACCCAATCCGTTCACGACATTCACAACACCTGCGGGAAAACATTTTGCGAATGGTTCAAGCAGCGGCTCCCACAAAAGCTGACCGTAACGCGCGATCTTCACGACCACAGAGTTACCCATGATCAATGCGGGAATT
>CAJYIL010000717.1 GCA_913774795.1 Pseudobdellovibrionaceae bacterium | reverse complement strand
GCCCCGTGCAGACCGACGGGCGCATCCGGTAGAGACCGCTCGCCGTAGACTTGCGAGAGAAGGTCTCAAAACCTTCTCACCTTTGCCAGACTTCGCCAAACAAACACCCCAAAAAATAAGAAGAGCCCTGTCTTATCAGACAGAGCTCTTCTTGGAAATTCTAGAAACCGATCGATTGGAACTTAATCGCCTTTTGCCGCGTTGATCATCGCGCGAATCTGGAGGATCTGCGCTTCTTTCACCGCGAGCGAGTTAGTCTTCGAGTTAATCTGATCAGGGGCCACGATCGTTTCAATCGTTTTAATCACGACCTTTTTCATGAAGGTGTCTTCATTCTTCGGGTCGTCATCGATCATCTTCTTCAGCTCTGACTGAAGAGCGATCAAGTTGAGGCGACGAGGGTCCGTCGCGGTCACGTCGGCACCTAACGATTTCGAGGCTGCCTTCGTTTCTTGATCCAAGACCGCGAAGATTGAGTAAACCTGATTGGCCGCGTTCATCAATTGGTTCTTCGACGCTTTATCCTGAAGGTCGACGAGCTGCCTCATCAAATTCCACGCGCCCGGAACCAGAGCAGACCACGTATTCTGCTTGTCAGGCTTCGAAGTTGAAAGCACAGGATCGGCGGCGACTTTCTCAAGAATGCTCTTCATGAGTGCATCAGATGCGTCGATCAGCGCCAGGTTCTCGGATTGAGTCTTCGCGGCATTGTCGCGCAGACCGACAAACTTAGTGCGCTCCTGATCAACGGCCTTCGCCGATTCAAGGAGCTTGTAAGAAATAGAGTCGTTCTTCGCTGTTTGAACCGCGCGCCAAACGTTGTTGCCTTGAGATGCGTGAACTTCGATCGTTTTGCCGCCGGTCGGAGACCCAGAGCATTCCGCTTCGTTCACGTTACAGATTTCGAGCTTCGAGAGCATCGACTTATCAGTATCCGATTGCATCAAAGCGATACCGAAGTAAGTCGCCAATGATTGAACATCGAGGCTCATCGACGATGGCACCGTCGCGAAAATAGACTGGCCGCCTTTCAACGTGACCGGAATCGACGCGATCATTTTATCGCCCGTGATGAGCTTACCCATCACCGCCGAAACCCACGACTTGGTTTGCGGGAACATGTACGAGTTTCCGTTCATCGAATCTGTCACGTATTTCGATGAGAACGCTCCACCCGGAAGTCCGAGCGCCAAAAGAGCCGCTTGTTTATCGTAGATCGAACCTAACGATTCGTTACGCATGTATCCAGCGGTTGTCGACGTGCGTGAGTCGAGTGGACGCCCGTATCCGCCAACTTTGATCTCGGTTGTATAATTCGGAGACGCTTGGACCCAACCGTTCAACTGTTCTGGCTTGATGTCTTCGTCGTTCGCGACGATCTCCTGGGCGATCGCGAGAGCCTGAGTTTTAACGTCGGCACTTGGATCGATTTCTCGGAGAACGTTACCCGATTTGCCCGGAACCGCGAGGTAAACGCCTGGCTCCGGAGAACCGAGAACACGCTGGAAGAATTCGGTCGCTAAACTGTTGGCGTAAATCATATCCGCCATCCCGTAAGCCATGAACTGCGTCGGCTCTTTGTAGAATCCAACGACTTGACCCTTCTCGTCGCGCTTGTAGAGAGCGTTGATCAACGTGCCCATATCCGAAGCGTCGACGCCCGCCGCCTCTTGTTCGTCAGCGGTACAGATCGAGGCCATTTCGCCCGCATCGATAGACGCTTTGACGAATTTCATCGAGCAGAAACCTTCGCCGTTCGCTGGCTCGGCCGCGATAAACGAGTACAAGAACTCATCCATCGTTTGGCGAACCGGCAAGAACACGCGTGTGAGGAGCTGGTTCACGAGAA
>CAJYIL010000716.1 GCA_913774795.1 Pseudobdellovibrionaceae bacterium | reverse complement strand
GATTCGACTGCGTGTGGAGGCGTCCCGCCGTATCGATGATCACGACATCGGCGCCATCGGCTTTGCCACGTTCGATCGCTTGGTAAGCCACGGCCGATGGGTCGGTGACGTTCTCTGGCGAAAAGATTTCGACTTGAGCGCGCTCGGTCCAAACTTTAAGTTGATCGCCGGCCGCCGCGCGAAATGTATCTCCGGCCGCGACCAAAACTTTGCGACCCGATTGAGCGATACGGCGCGAGAGTTTACCGATCGTCGTTGTTTTACCTGCGCCGTTCACGCCGACGATCATCAGAACAGCGGGCTTGCGGTTCCAGATATTGAGCTTTTCGAGCCCTTCGATGTAATCGTTTTGCGCATTCGCGACCACGTCGAATTCGGGCTTCGGTTTGGCCTGCGCTTCTCCGCCGATACGCCCCGCAAGTCCATCGAAGATATCGATCATTTCGGATCTCAGAGCGGCGCGAACAGCCTCGAAACCGTGACTGCCCTCATGCTTGAGTTTTGTTTCGACCGCTCCCAAAAGACGCTGCACCGTCTGGGGGCCTAAATCAGATGTGTAGAGGATCTCTTCGAGATCATCGAGCTCACCGGCACTCAGAGTCGGCTTAGTGCCGAAGAGATTTTTGATACGACCGAAGAATGATCCTCGGGTGTTCTGAAGAGCGCTCGCGAGCGCTTTGGGTTCGTGGCGCTGAATTTCTTCGGTCGTGTGAGGGCGCACACTGCGATCCGGCGCAATCGATTCAGCCGTGCGAGCAGCAAGATCACCGGGAACATCGCTAGTGGGCGCGCGATCCACCAAGACAGATTCTTCACGAGCGGTTTCTCTCGAGACCAGCTCATCGGTCGGCGTTGCCGCGCCGGCCACATCGAGAGCACCCTCGTGAATGGGCGGGAGCTTCGGGGCCGCGGCCCCCCTCAGCGGACTCACGGCGCGCGACCGACGCGCCTTTACGCGCCAGACGACCAGCGTGATGGCGAGAAGAACGAAGACGATACCGGCTACTAACGAAATGAGATCGGTCGGCATTTGCTGCATGGGGCGACAGTACTCAGTCGGCTGCGAGCCGGTCAATGTGCGGCCCGACCGCGTGTACAAAAAGAAAAGGGCCCCTCGCGAGACCCTTGATCATTCGATTGTGCTTAGCATTTGCCGCGAAGCACCCTCGCGCCAAGCCGGTAGTCGAAAAGTTAGAATTCGAACGGAAGAGAGAGGTTCAGCATGAAGTAATTCGACTTCGAATCTGAAGGCGAGTTGCCATTGATCTTATCGTAGCTCGAATTGATGTACTCGAGATTGACCGCGAACATCGGCATGATCGTCGTTCCGACACCCGCCTTAATCGCCGTACCACCCTCGAATTTGTTCGTCGTGCCATTGTTCTTGAGCTCAAAAGTATTCATCAAACCGTACCCAACATAAGCGCGAACGAGCGGCAACTGCGCGCCGACTTCGACGAAGAGTTGATTCCCCGACGCATCCCACTTCGTCGAGTTCGCGTCGTTCTGCTTGGAGCTGCCTCCAACCAAGAAACTGTAATCAGCGGCGACGAAAAAGACTGGAAAAGCCACGCCCAGCCGCAAACCCAAAGCCGCCGATGAAAGATCGAACGAAGCATTCGGTGTGCCGGTGTACTCCAGTTTTCCGAGCTCGTAACCAAGGTAAGGCTCGAGCAACAAGCTCGCTTGTGCCGGGCGCGCCGACAAAACTGCCACTGAAGTCACGAGACCGAGAACAAGTAAACGTAATCCACGCATGGTGAACCTCCTCGAAATATTGAACGCTCCTCTTTCGCGGCCCGCAAGTCTCGCTCTCCGCTCTCGACAACTTGTGTTGCGAAGACTAGCCTTTCGATGAGGAGATTCCATGAAACTGCTTATCTTGATCACGCTCATCAGTTCTTTCGCTCACGCTCAGCACAAGTCGCGTTATTTCTATTCTTATGCCGAGTCGGCTTCGACGGAGTGGGAGTACGTCATGCCGGAATGCAAAGTTCTTTCGGCTACGGAG
>CAJYIL010000715.1 GCA_913774795.1 Pseudobdellovibrionaceae bacterium | reverse complement strand
GGCGACGACCTTCTGCGCTGTTTCGAAAGAAAAAGACTATCTCGGAGGCGTCATCATCGCCGGCCTCAAAATCTCGATGGAAGCCCTCGAAACGAAGACGGCCAAGCTTCCATCCGTCGAGATCGTCAGCATGCGTGAAGCACTCGGGCGATCAACTGTCGAGAGTATCCAGTCGGGTCTCTACTTCGGGCAAGTCGGCACCGTAAAAGAGATCATACAGCGCCTTACGAAAGAGTGTTTCTCCGGAGACGAGAAGCCCGTGATTCTCGCAACCGGCGGATTCGCGGGACTCTTCGAAAAAGAAAAGATTTTCGACGAAATCATCCCCGACCTTGTTCTCAAAGGCCTCAACCTCGCACTCAGAATGAATTCATAAGGAAAACGATCATGAATATCACAATGCTCAAATGCAAAATTCACCGCGCGACCGTCACTGAAGCTGACCTCAGTTACGAAGGTTCGGTTTCAATCTGCCCGAACCTCGTCGAAGCCGCGGGCCTTCGCGAATTCGAACGCGTCGAGATCTACAACTGTAACAACGGCGCGCGCTTCGCGACTTACGTGATCTTCGGCAAAGAAGGTGAGATCTGCTTGAACGGCGCCGCCGCTCGCATGGTTCACAAAGGCGATCTCGTGATCATCGCGGCGTATGCATCGATGGATGAAAAAGAAGCCGCGCAGTTCAAACCGAATCTCGTTTTCGTTGACGCGAAGAACAAGATGAAGCTTCTGCACCACACGTACGAAAACGGCAATCAACCGATGTTGAGAGAAGTTTAAAGAGATTCGGTCGGAGCGCTGGTCGTGCCCGACCGCGTTTCACGCGAACCGAGTCGATAGAGTTCGACCGCTTGAATCGCGCCTTGCACGTGGAAGGCGTTCAGCTTCTGATCCCACTGCGCCTCGTTGAGCCCCAGGTAAGGCGACTCCTCGTGCTTCAAGATCAAATCATCGAGGCGCAATTTTCCTTCGATCAAGCCGCGCTTCACCGCAATCTGAAGCGCCGAGGGCCTCACTTGAATGAAATCGGTTTTGCGACTTTCGCACTCAGGCTTCCACACGACTCGGTCGACAGCGAACGGAATCGCGGTCACTTGAGAAACGGTGGGTGGCTCACACGCGGTCATGAGTGCGATGCGCGCGTGGTGAACTGCAAACTCCGGCGACACGAGACGAAGAGTTCCCGGAGCCGAGATCTCATTCTTTGCATTGATCACGACCAGAGGAGCTTCGATCTCAGATGGCCATGACTCGCGCTGTTTTGCGAGTGGATCGATGACGGCCGGCAAGAGAGCGTCGAGTTCTCCTTCGACGACCGCACGCCAGCCCTCTTTCATCGAAACCTCCGGAGCCGGTCGTGAATCTTCGAATGACTTCACCCAAAGACGAATAAAGTCGAGTCGCTCCTTCAGCGGGAGAGACCGATAGCTCCGCCAAATCGCTGCTCCTAAGAATGGCCGAAACGAAAGCGTCGTCACCGCTTGCGCACCGGCTTTCGAACACAGGGGCTTGAGCTCAATGAACTGCCAAGGGCTTGCACAAACCCCGGCGTAAGAGTCGGCATATGCATACCACTCCCGCACGGGCGTTTCGAAGCTCACCATCGACTCTGACGACGGAACTCCGAGCGCCAGTCGCCCCGTCAACATCGCGAGCAAGACATCGCTTGCGACTTCGATGCGAAGTTGAGACGACGCGATCGCCGGACCTGAATGCTGAAGAATCCACGCTTTCAAAATCGCTTTCGAAATCTGCCCACGCGCGAGAGCCACCTCGCGACCCATCTCGATATGCGTGTCGGTCACAAGCAGACGATCGGCATTCTGCGCATCGATCAAAAGATAGATAGGCTTCATAGGCCCGAGCCAGGACACCAATGGATGCAGGCCCGAAAGCTCAGAGGAGATGCGTTCGGTTTCACGCGGGAACTCGCGTGAGCGCTCCTCGAAAAGCTGAACCTTCGAATGTGGCGTTCTCACAAAGACCTGATCGATAAACGACGGTGTCGTAAATGTCGGCTCGAGGATTCGCGCCGCCAACCACGCGTAGCAAATCGTGACCGCGACCGTGGAGACGATCAGCAGGGCTCGAAACAAGCGATTTGCGGGGAGAGCTGCCACGATTTTCCTTCTTTCCAGACTGTCGTGAACTTAGACACTCCGCCTATCGCCCACGGGGCCGTCATGGCCACTTCTTGAGGTAAAGCAGATTTCAAGCCAAGATGGGGTCGATGCTCGACCGCCAAAGAAAGACGGCCGCCCCTTGCGAGGGCTGCCGCATGCATATGAGTTTGTGCTTTTGCTCCGAGATCCCTCGGATCAAAACGCGCACGCGCGTCAGCGTCCTGATTCACGCCAAAGAACTCAAACGCACGACCAACACTGGCCGCTTAGCGACACTCGCTCTTGAAAACAGCGCGCTGCTCATTCGTGGACTGCGTGATCAGGAGATCAACGCGGCGGCATTGGCATCCACGGCCGACTATGAACCTGTTTTGTTTTTTCCTTCCGAGGACGCTGAGGAACTCGAAGCTTTTCGCGGGCGCCCCGCTCACCTGATCGTTCCCGATGGAAACTGGCGCCAAGCGAGCAAGGTCAATACCCGCTACCCGGAGTTTGCGAGCATGAGACGCGTGAAAATCAGCGCTCGAAATAACTCGAAGTATTTCCTTCGCCGCGAAACGACGCCTGAAGGTATGGCCACCCTTCAGGCCATCGCTGAAGCACTCGGCATCGTCGAATCCCCCGACGTTCGCGATCAACTTATGAATGTTTACAACCTCAAACTCATGCGAACGATGAAAGCCCGCGGGGTCTTATGAGCGATGGGCACCTGACGACGGAGAAGCTCGTCTGAAGTGGTGCGATCGCACGGGCTCACTCCAACGAGTGGACGTGTTGACACGTCCACTCGTCAGAGCCGATCACAACCGCTGTCACAACCGCAGACCCTAAGAAAGAGGTTTTGGTTTCAGGACGCCTGCACGGCCGACGCGCGATGGAAGCTCGTGGGCGATTTTCTCTTGCATCCAGTGGTTCACTTCGATCAAGCGCCCAAGATCGAGCCCCGTCGAGAAGCCCATGCGGTGGAGCATGTAAACGACATCTTCGGTCGCGACGTTCCCCGTCGCGGCTGGCGCAAACGGACATCCGCCAAGACCGCCGAGCGAAGAATCAAACGTGCGAATCCCGAGCTCGAGAGCCGCGAG
>CAJYIL010000714.1 GCA_913774795.1 Pseudobdellovibrionaceae bacterium | reverse complement strand
TAACAACGGTGGGTGTTTTGAAGTGCTGGGGATTCAACTTCCGAGGGCAAGTCGGAGATGGTACCATGATTGATAAGCTTTCTCCGGTCGTCATCGATGCGGGCACGAGTTACTCAATGGTGCAAGTCGGTGAGATGCATACCTGTGGATATACGACGAGCGGAGTTCTGAAATGCTGGGGATGGAATGGTTACGGCCAGCTTGGCGATGGCACGACGACCAATAGAAGCTCTCCGATCGTCGCGGACTCAGCTGGAACGAGCTACAATCAATTGAGTATAGATCGGAACACATCTTGTGGCCTAACAAGTTCTGGCATCATCAGGTGCGTGGGCGCGAACAATTTGATGGGCGCTGTTTGGATGAATAACGACACGTCGATTACCTACTCGCAATTTCGAGTTGCGGAGCAAATTTCCTGTGGGATCGCGAGCTCGAAGTGGCGATGCGGCGGCATTTCGTCCTTTGGATCGAGTTTTTTCACCTATGACTCAGCAACAAACTACGTGGCTACAACTCCCGGTGATAAAGTTTGCGGGATCACGGCAGCCGGGGTGCTGAAATGCTTCACGGAGATCAATGACTACGGGTTCCTAGGAGTCTGGCAGGATTCGCGACTCCCGATCCTGCGCGATAGCGCAGTTAGCTACGGACCTTAGTGTTGTCGCTAGCCCACGTCAGGCACGACTCGTCTGGCGATCTCGATTTTCGGCTGACTTCGATTTCGGGCGTGTCGAGCGCGTAGACAGATTTCGTGGGAATCCGTTTCGTTATGAGTCACGAATCGTGAAGATGGTATAAACAATTCAGTTGAGGGTGCCGAAATGTAGAGTGATGAGAATCACGCACTTTAGGTTTACCTTCGCTACGTTTTTGACTCTCTTATTGAGTGTTTGCGCTTTCGCGACGACTTCAGGCGTGACCTATCAGGGCCGCATCTTGAAACCCGACGGTACTCCTCTAGCGGGTCAATTCACCCAATTTAAAATGCAAATTCGCACACCCGATGCAGGGTCGTGTCTGATGTACGAAGAAGTTCAGTCGCTAGATTTGCGAAATTCCGGCGGCGTTTTTTCTCTGACGATCAATGACGGCAGCGGATCACGAACTGACTCGACGGGGCTTACGCTCGACCGCATTTTCGCCAATCGCGGTTCGTTCGCTCTCAATCCATCGTCGTGTAATGCAGGTCCCGGTACGTTTGCTCCAGGACCGAACGACGGCCGCAATCTCGTCGTGCTCTTCAAAGACGAAACGATGGGAGCGTGGGAGCCGATTCCTGCGCAGAAGATCAACTTTGTTCCTTACGCTTTTGAAGCGAAGACGCTTGCGGGCTTCGGTGCGGATTCATTGCTTCGTGTCGTCGATGCCAGCGGGGATCCGCTCGGTGGTCTCACACCTCTGTCAAACGCGCAGTACACGGCAATACTCGCTCTCGCGAACGGAACATCGACAGCATATACACGAACAGGTCAGTTGAACGGAAGTGCTTTGCCTGCGATGACGGCTGGCCAAGTACTCGGTTGGAATGGTTCGGCGTGGGTGTCGACCACGTCGACGCCAGGGTCCAACTCGATCACGACGACGATGCTGCAAAACGGGTCGGTCGATGCTGCGAAGCTGGATCCGGCGATCTCGATCTCGACGAGCGGAACAGTCGCTTCGGCGATAACGACAACTCGTGATTTTAAAATCTATGCGGCGGCCCCTTCATCATTCTACGTTGGCTTCTTAGCAGATCCGGCTCTGGCTTCGTCTTACACGCTCACGTGGCCACTGACTCGCGGATTGAGCGGACAAGTTCTGACCTCCGACGGCGCGGGCAAGATGACGTGGCAAACGATGTCGGGTTCGCCTTCGGGCGCAGCCGGAGGCGATCTCGCAGGGAGTTACCCGAATCCGAGCGTTGGGCAAGTCGGTGGTTATTCGGCAGCAAACGTGGCCGCTGGAGCGACACTCGCGAATGCGGCAGTGGCGGCGAATACGGCAAGCTCTCTTGTACGCCGGGATGGATCAGGTAATTTTTCGGCTGGCGCCGTTTCGGTCGGCTCGACCGTTTACCGCGACAGCGGATCGAACACGGTGACGCTTTCAGCGCCGTCGTCAGTTTCGTCGTCGTATGTCTTAAAATTGCCGACTTCGGCCGCGGCTGCGGGTCAGGTGTTGTCGTCAGATGCTTCGGGAAATCTGTCGTGGGTGAATCAGACCGCCGCCTCTCCGTGGACGGTTCAGGCTCCTGGCATTAACTACATGGGCGGAAATGTCGGGATCGGCACGACATCGACAATCTACACCCTCGATGTCGCGGGCCCAACGTACGGCAATATTCGCGTGCAATCTTTGACTCCTACAAACAACGCGTCGGTGATTGTCCAAAACGGTGCAGTTGCTCTATTCGGGAGTGAATCTTCAGCAGGTGCGTCTCTTTATCCAGGTACGTTGCCTTATTCTACGGTCCTCGGGAACTCAACTTCTGCGGCTGTTCACTTCATCACAAATAACAGCGTTCGGACGACGATCTCTTCCAACGGTGACGTCGGTATCGGCACGACATCGCCGAACGCGAAACTTGACGTCAAGGGCTCAATCGTCATGTCGGGTGCGACGAGCGGCTACACGGGCTTCCGCCCAGCAGCCGCAGCCGGCTCGACTGTCTGGACATTACCTGCAGCCGACGGGACGAGTGGCCAAGTCATGCAGACAAATGGATCGGGAGTTCTTTCGTGGGTAACTCCGTCTAGCGGAAGCATCACGGCGCTCACGGGCGACGTCACGGCGAGTGGTTCTGGCTCGGTTGCGGCGACCGTCGCGAGTGTTGGCGGCGTCACGGCAGCGAACGTCGCAGCGGGAGCGAATCTCGCGAATAACGCAGTGGCGACGAATACGGCGAACCGAATCGTTCGAAGAGATGCGCTCGGAAGTTTCGAGGCAAATGGCATTACGGGAGTTTCTCTCTCCGTAAAAGATGTCACCTCGGGATTCCCGGTGAACATACTCGCACCAACCTTGGCGGCACCTTACAACCTGACTCTGCCGCCGACGTCGGGAACGAACGGCCAAGTGCTCTCATCCAATGGTTCAGGCGCGATGGTCTGGACAACCCCATCGGGAGCGCCCACCGGCGCCGCCGGCGGTGATCTCAATGGGACCTATCCCAACCCGGGTGTTGCCCAAGTCGGTGGTTACTCGGCAGCGAACGTTGCGGCCGGCGCGACTCTTGCGAACGCAGCGACCAGCGGCAACACGACAGGCGCCCTCGTGCGCC
>CAJYIL010000713.1 GCA_913774795.1 Pseudobdellovibrionaceae bacterium | reverse complement strand
TCTTTGCGTAGCGATAACCTGTCGAGAAAAATCCCGACGAATGATCGAGCTTCAGAAGCTCCACCTGGCGAGAGATCATATTCAAGTCGGGGTCTGCTTTCAAAGATTCGCGTGCGGCCAAATAGGCATCGTAATCGGCCTTAATCTTCGAGAAGTTTTTCATCTGCGCCTTAATCTGAGCCGCTTTCGTGATGAGCGAGATGAGATCCTGCGAGGTCAAAGACGGGAAAAGAAACTTGAAGATCATGTGGTCGAACGCATTGCGCTCTTTCAAATGCAGGGTGACGTAAGTGATTTCGCGATCCACTTTCACTTTGGTTTCGGCCGTGCGATCCATCAAAATCTCGCGATCAAAGCCGGCGTCGTCTTTCGTCGGATTCGGAATCATCTCGAGTTGCACACCATAAAGATTACGAATGAGCGCCTGGATATTCTTCGTGCGAAGCTGCATCTCTTTTTCGCGAATCGGCGATTTATCGTCTTCCAGCTCAACACGGTGTTCGTCGCTGAGCGGAGTCGGAACTTTCCAGCGGAGCAAGTCCTGTGCAAGCGATCTGAATAGCGCTTTGACGCCGAACGATTGCACGTAGGCACGAATGAGGGCAGGTGACGCGTCTGCGGGCAAACGACCCATGTCAGACAGGATCAGACGAACGTTCACCGAACCTTTATTCGAGCTGAATTCTTCCATGAGGAGTCGCTCCATCATGACTTCGGCGACCTCTTCGGAGTCGTGCTGACCGTCGATCGGAAGACCTCTGAATAATTCGACCAGTTGAGCTTTCGATTTGCGAATGTAACCGGCCTTCGTCGACCGGTTGACGAGATCGATCAGCGCGGTACGAACAAATTCAGGATCCTTTAGGACATCATAGCTGATCACGTTCGCGATCGCGGCGGTCGCGGCGTAATTATCACCTAATAGATCGGCGCCCATCTGGCAGTTCGGGGTTTGCGTTGGAAGTGGAGCGAGCTTGAGCGAGCAGTCGAGCGCTTCAGCGGGCAGAAGCTTTCTCATCGCGACAAGAGCGCGAATCACCGCACGTGACATACGCATGTACTTCTCCGGAGACGCAAACGGGCGATCAGGCCAGTGCCAGATGAAGGCGTGGCCTTGCTCCGCCGTCGTTCCTGCGTGCGCGAACGAATCTTCGAGCGTGTGAAGGCCGGCCGACGCCATCATGAGATTACCGCTCTTCAAACCTTCCATGAAAAGTTCAGACGCGAACGGGTGATCGGCGACGGTCTCCGTCATGAATTGAAGGTCGTTTAATCGATTCTCGACACCCAAGCGGTTGGCTTCCTTCGCGATCATCTGCTCAATCGCGAGCGGAATGCCGCCGATCGTGTTCATTTCGGTTGAGTTACCGACCGTGCCAACGACTCGAGAAGACGGAAAGTGAAGGAGGCGGCGTTTTTTGATGCCCGTGATCGGCATAAAGATCATCGATGTCGGATCGGAGATATACGATTCATCCATCCACTGCGCCGAGAGCGCGATTTGCGTTGCGACCTCGTGACGAATGCCCGTGTAGCGCGCCATCGCGTAAGTCGCGTAAAAGTGGGTATCGGTGTCGTACGCTTTCGCGCTCGATCCAAAACCGATGACGGCCAATAAACCAACCAATAGGCGTTTCATGCCGGGTCCCTTCTCTCGTCGTGAATGATCCGACATATTAATAAGAGCAAACTTCTGACCGCTCTCCATTGCGGCCTCAATCGCGACGAGGTCCTGCCGTCTGTCTACCGTCTGAGCGGCTCGGCCAAATTTGAGCTTTCGCTTCGGCAGACGCGAATGAGCTCGTTGACTAAGTCGTGTTCATCAGCGGAGTTCCGGCGGGCAAATCAAGCGATCACGGCCCGGCACCGACCGTGCAGCCATGCGTTCGGTCACTTGTGTTTCACCCGGTCTCAGGAGTGCTTCTATGTTTAAGAGGCTAAAGAAGTTGGTTGGCCGAACGTCACTTGCATCTGTCGCGGCCGCGGCCTTCGTCACTTTGCCGTCTCGCGCGCAAGCGATGGATTTCGACTACCACTGGAATTTTGCGCGCCTCATCTTCTTATCGACCGGTATGAAGCCTGAGTTCGCCAATCGCTGGGCGGCGGCTTCTCAGATGATCGATGAGAGCAAGATCACGACGCCAATGTTCCTCGAGCGTCAGCGTCGCCTCTTTCACTTCCCGCAAGAGCTCATCGCCGAAGATTTGCCTCTTTCAAGTTTCGAAGAGGCGCAGGCCTTCGAAAAACGTGTCGCCGAAGCGGCAGGTCAGGAGTGGAGCGCCCGCAGTGAGAACCGCGCGATGTCGATGAATCGTCTGGGGCAGAAAGACGATGTCCACGGACAGAAGCTCGGCGTCTTGGGCGGAGTCATTCGTGATAACCCGTTTGCGTACAATCTCGCTCTCTACACGATCCTGCGCGGCCAAGAACTCTCGGTGGGAAGCGCTTTTCACGTTCATGCCGACAGCCATGGTCACGCGAAATACTCGGCGGCTCTTGGTCACGCGAACGCGGGACACGGTCCCGATCGTCCTTCGTGGCACTGGGAAAATTACCAAATCGCCATTCGTTCGCAGATCGAACTCATGGCGAAGTTCCGTCATCTTCTTCCGAAGGAGATGTTCGATGAGAATTTCAAGCTGCCAGGCATGAGCAAAACATCGCTTGAGTCGTCGCCCGAAGAGATCTTCGACGCCCTCGTAAAAACTCAAGACGTCCAAGCTCTAATGGCTGAAGACGTTCTCCGGGCGCCTGAGTATACAAAGTTCGTTCTGACGAGCTTGATGCAGGCGCTTCACAAGATGGGTGTGATCGAAAACGTCTCGGCGCTTCATCCAATCCTGAGTAACGACGCGCTTTTTAACCGCGGAAAAGATGCTTACGAGATTCTGACTGAGGTCATCGTTTCGCAACTCAAGCTTTCGCCCGAGGAGCGCGCCAAGACCTTCAACCTCCAGGCGCTGCGGAATCAAATTCTGGCCAGCGCCACGCTCGGTTCGAACATCGATGAGCTCATAAAAGGACGCCAGGCGATTTTCGGAGAGAAAGCGTTGCTTGAGATCGCAACGCAGATGGCGACGAACCTTCTCGACACTCAAGTTCCTCGCGAACTTTCGAATGAATTTAACTTCCTGGTCGAAAAGGCAAACCCGTTCCGTGAACTCGAGATGTCGACGCGCCTTGAGAACATGCAAAAGCTGAGTGAGCGATTCACCGGGACACGTTCGTACTTCACGACGAATAAGCCTGCCAAAGTCATGGCTGAACTGATCGATCAATTCTTAGGAGAGATGGCGCCAGAACTGGCGCTCGAGAGACTCCGCACGACTCAAGTCGTTGGCTTTAGCCGCGGTGAGCGCGTGAAGTGGTCGCTCCAAATGATTCGCTACTGGCTTGTTGATTTGCTCGTCAACATCCGCCTCCAAAATGGTTTCAAGACAGGCGGCAAGTGGTATAGCCCCCTCAATTGGGTGAAGGAGACCGAAGGCAGTCACATGCGTGCGAATCCATTGACGATCGCTCTGATGAATAACGAAGCGTTCGAAGCGGCGATGAGCGAAGGCAAGCTGAAGCAATTCGTCACGCCAGCGAAAGCCGCGAAGATCGAGGCGGCGTGGAAAGCGCGCCAAGTGAAGCTGCAGGCGATGGTCACCAAGGAATTCCGCAAACGCGGCCATGTCGTAGCCGATTACGATATGAATGAACGCGCTGCACATCAACAGCGCACTCGAGAGCGCGCCCGTTCGCTCTCGATCGGAATGTGCAAAGATATTTTCCGCGCGACTTCGCGTTGATGTGGCTTTAGTTGTTATTGCCTCGCGACTTCGCTATGCTCGAAGCCGCGAGGTCACATCCGTTATGAAAAAGTCGACAGCTTCCTCTTCATCCAGCGAAATTCTCGGTCAGTTCTTGAAGACGAAACGCGAAAAGGCCGGCCTCACTCAAAAACAAGTTTCAGACGAACTCGGTTACACGACACCGCAGTTCGTTTCGTCATGGGAGCGTGGTGAGCGTGAGCCGCCGATGAACGTGATCTGGCGACTGGCGTCGATCTACAATATTTCCGCAGAGAAAATCTTCGAAGTTATGCTCGAGTATCGTCACGCGATGATCGAGCACGATCTTCGTGCTGAATTCTTGGCCGTCCGTCCCAAATCCAGCAAATCGCGTTAAGTTTTTGTTTCGAACTTAAAATTAGATTCCACTCAAAGCTCTCGTGTCGTAAACCAAATTTGAGTTAGTTCAAATTGGGAGGTCACTCGCTTTGGGCCCGTCATCGAGACCGAACAAATTAGGACCTGCGGTTTCGAAGCCCACGCTGCGCAAGCCGTCTCTGGCTCCGGCGACGCCTGGAGCAAAACCCGAATCGATGTCTCCGCAATCGCCGATTGTCCGAGGCCGTTACACAATTCCACGCTGATTCTACGCTCTGCATCAACGCTTTCAGTGGTGTCAGTCCACGCGGGCACAGCCGTTGCTCCTCCCGGGCCTTGCCAGCTCAAATCTCATTTTCGGAGTCAGTGTGACTCCGAACTTCCGGGGGGAAGTCCATGAAAGCCTTCGTTTTCGTTCTCGCGCTCATGACCATGGCCGGAGCCGCCAACATCGCATCGGCTCAAGCTCGTCCACCAAGAACGACTCACGAAGGTGATACGGGCCCCGAACCTCGTGACTCGAGTCCAGGCCACTACGGCTCCGGCGATACAACGTCGTGGGAGCGTCCATCTCGCGATGTCGATCACGGCTCA
This sequence comes from Pseudobdellovibrionaceae bacterium, assembly GCA_913774795.1. Classification (GTDB taxonomy): domain Bacteria; phylum Bdellovibrionota; class Bdellovibrionia; order Bdellovibrionales; family JAMPXM01; genus CAJYOV01. The sequence continues at coordinate 2,383 of CAJYIL010000713.1, read as the reverse complement.
TCTTGGGGCCGTGGCTCGTCGTCGTGCTGTGACACCTCTTACAATGACGATGATCGCTACGACAGCCGCGTCTCGAGCGACTCGGGCGGAACAGCGGTTTACTGCGCACCAAAAGATATCCAATCGAACGTCACGGCGACTGATAAAGCGCTGAGGACTCTCGCGGCATCGAAGGATTTCGCGACAGCTGCGAAATTCCAGAAAGCCGTCAAAGGTATCGGCTCGATGAAAAATCCGGCGGCTCGCGCCGACGCGTACATGAAACTCGCCGGCATCAATGCGCGAGACTCGAAAGCGGTCTTCGCTTTCGTAGGCGCACGTGAAACGCGCGGCACTTGGATCGTCGAGCTGCAAAAGAATGCGGGTCTCACAGAGAAGCAAGCCGAGAAAACAGCGACGTCTTTGCAGCACGCACTTCGCGGTGGTCTCAACTAACTTTGTCTCAGTTTGAGACTTCGACGTTTGACTCCCTAGTTGGCTGTCGAAGTCTCGTTGATGGTGCCGTAGGTTCCTTGGATGCTTGAAGGCGGTTTATAGCGACACCGTTTTCAAGTGTGTGTCTGCGGCACTGTCATTTTTCTTTTCACCTGCTTACGCAAATTGCGCACCTGGCGCTCACCCTCACATTTGCGGGCGTGAGAGCCCATCTATTCGATCTGCCGTGGCACCCCGGGTGCAATTCTCCTTTCGTGAAACCACTCACAAAGGATCAGAATATGAAAATGCACTTCGTCTTGGCCGCTCTCCTTATGGTCGGCGCATCGGCTTGCTCGACGATCCCAACTCAAGATCAAACTCCGGTTGTCGCAGACGTACCAGCGACAGTTGAATCTTCGGATCTCTCGACGTCTTCGGAGATGACTTCATCGGCAGATCCAATGGCAGGCGCAGCTCCCGTCGTTGACGAAACCGCGGCTCCATCGTCGCTCGGTGCTTCGTCATCGGGACGTGGCCACTAAGATGTCTTCGTTAAAAGTGCGAGTAGCGTTTCTACTCGCATTTTTATTATCAACTTCCGCACTTGCCAGCTCGTGGCAAGAACTCGCACGCAAAGTCGGGGAGTCGGAAGAAGGCCGCCAAGCGGTCATCGCGTCTCTTCGCAAAATTCCTCAGCTCAAAAAGAAATTGGAAAAAGCGATCTACTCGAAAGATCGTCCTCTCGCTCTCGACGTGATCAGCTCCCTCGAAATGAAAGAGATGATTCCGGATTTGCTTTTACACGTTCCGGCTGATCCCGATGGATTCCTCACGGTCGCGGTCAACTCGATGATGGATTCTAAAAATCAAAGGTCGATTCTCGACTCTTACGTCTCAAACCTTTCCTCGAGCGGTGTTTCGTTTGCTGCGGTCGTCGCGATGCTCGAGCCGCTCGGGCGCATGAACATTGCGCTCAAACGCGACGTCTTGAATTCGCTCGCCTCTTCGACGTCACCTGAAGTTCGTTCGTCGGTGATCTATTACTTGCGTATCATGGCTCTTCGTAACAAGCGTTACGAGCATCTCGATTTGCTCGCGCAGTTTCTGAAGTCGGCCGAGTTCCAGCTTCGTTTGCAGGCGGTCGCCGTCGGCGGAGAAATCGGCTCTCGCCCGGGTGTTCCTTCGATCGTCGATCTGAAAAGCACGTGTGAAGCGGAGAAAACGCCTTCGATTCGCGCAGCGTGTTTATCGTTCGTCGCCGTTCGCCTGCCGTCATCGGCTGCGCAATGCTCGGCGATGGAAAAATCGCTCTACTCTCGCGACACCGTAAAAGTGCGCATGGTTTTTGGCTACAAAGACGCGCGTCCCGCACGCTTTGTTGGCGATCGCCACGAGCGTCTCGCGTTTATTGAGAAAATCACGGCCCCTTGCTCAAGTGAGAAAGAAACTCGCTGCGGCTTTGCGCGCTCGCACGATAACGCCGATCTGTTTTTGAAGAAGACGGTCGTGAAAAAGAAAACTCACCGCGTCCTTTTGTGGGTGGTGAATTCCTCGGTGGGAACCGACGATCAAGAAAACCGCACCGATCCTTTTCAAAAATGGAAATCGAAGTATGCCGAGGAGGCTTTTACCGGTGGCCTTCGTGACGCCGACGTCGTGATGTACAACGGTCACTCACGCTTTGGCGGAGGACCGGACTTTAACCCGCCAGAGCTTTCCTCATCGGGCACTGTCGATCCGCAGCCTTATCAGTCAGCGCGTTCCGGCCTTTCAAAAATGACCCGAGCGCTCGGGTCTTCGAAGCGATTGAAGATGCTCGGGCTCTTCTCATGTTCGTCTTCACAGCACTTTAACGAAGAGATTCACGCGGCTTCGAAGGCCGGCGTCGTGTCCTCGAAGGTGCTGATGTACTACTCCGACGCCTTATCCCAGTCGCTTTCGACGCTCGAAGATGTCTTAAGTGGCC
>CAJYIL010000712.1 GCA_913774795.1 Pseudobdellovibrionaceae bacterium | reverse complement strand
ACGACGCTCGAGGCGATCGGCAACAGCGAAAAGGTTAAGAATGTCGTCTTGAGAAAAAGAGACCGTGTCGAGGAGAGCCAGTCCCGTTCCTGGGCCGTCAAATTGGCGCTGCGAGAGTTCCCGCGGTAGTGGGGGCATTAGGGAGAATCGTATGTGCCAGCGAGAGGCGCTGTCTACTCAACTTTTCGGAAAAGTCGCTCCCAGCGCACGCGTGGCAAAGCATCGCTTGCCCACGGATTCATCCAGTCGAGGGAGAGCCAAACCGTTATGACGCGCCCCTCGAGATGAGTGACCGGGATCGAACCCCAATAGCGCGAGTCGTCACTCGAATCACGATTGTCGCCCAGGACGAAGATTTGACCCGGCGGAACGACGACAGGCCCAAAGGAATCTGCTTTGGACTCTTTTGAGTTCATGATGGTGTGCGAGGAGTTGTCAATTGACTCGCGTGACGCCTGATAAAGTTCAGAGCTCGGAACATCGGCAATGATGTCTTTGTCGATTGGCTCGATCTTTACTTCAGCTTCGTTAATGAACAGCATTTTATCTTTGATCGCGACGCGATCCCCCGGAAGACCGACTACCCGCTTCACGTAATTGACCGTCTCGTTGCCGGGATAACGGAAGACGACAACGTCTCCACGCTCAGGAAGTTTTGCGGAGAGGCGTTCCCCGTTGGAGAACGGAACTGGAAATCCGTAAGGAAGTTTATAGGCAAAAATGAAGTCGCCGACTTTTAGAGTCGGAAGCATCGAGCCTGTCGGAATTTTGTAAGCGCTGATGACGAAAAACCGGAGCACGAGCGCCAAGCACACCGCGACGATTAAGCTCTCGGTGTACTCCCGAAGCAGGCGAGGTGCTTTTTGATTGCGCATTAACGCACGCTCTTAAAAATTCGGTTCCAGCGCATAGTTTGAGGATTACACAGTTGATTCGTCTGAGCCATGGCTTCTTCGCAGCTCAGCCAGATGACCGAGGCACGACCTAACACCCGATCGATCGGCAAAGTCCCCCACATGCGGCTGTCGGCGGAGTGATCACGGTTGTCTCCGGACATGAACAAATGATCTTCGGGAACTTTAATCACGGCCGATTCAGGCTGAGGGTCTTCTTTGTCCCGAAAAACTGCGTGTTTAATATCGCCGAGAGTCTCCTCGAGAATTTCGTTTTGCGCGATGGCTTCGTCACGCGTGTCGGGCGTCCAGTCCTTGAGAAGATCTCGAGGGCTGCTGACTGCATAGATCGGCGCTTTCACGCCATTGATGTAAAGGCCATCGTTTCGGAGCTGAATCTCGTCGCCGGGAAGACCGACCACACGTTTGATCAGAAACATGTCGTTGTCTTCAACGGATCGGAAGACAAGAACGTCTCCCCGTTTTGGCTCGGAGAAGCGAATCGCGTATTTACTCGCGAACGGAAGACGAAGCCCGTAGGCGAACTTATTGACGAAGATATGATCGTGAATCAGCAGTGTCGGAAGCATCGAGCCCGATGGAATTACGTAAGGTTCAAACAAGGCCCAGCGAATTCCAAGGATCAGGAGAAGCGCACCTGCGAGCGAGAGAAGAGCTTGAGGCCATGTCCCGCGGAGATCTGCGCGCTTCATTGCACTTGATGGAAGAGGCGTGACCAACGAATCGTCGTCGGGTCACAGAGGAATTTTGCTTTCAGGGTTTCTTCGCAGCTCAGCCAAACGAACATCGCGCGACCCAAAATATACTCCTCTGGGAGGTAGCCCCAACGTCGAGAATCGTGTGAGTTATCGCGGTTGTCGCCCATGACGAAGAGATTGCCCGGCGGAACGGTCCACGGACCTTCGCTTCGGCCGAAGTTATCATCTTTTCGGAGAATCACGCTGTGCGGATGGTCATCGAGTTTCTCGACGAAGTGCGTGTAGTTCGCTTTCGAATCAGTTTGAAAATTCGGATTTTGGATATCCTCGCGCTTGAAGTCGTTGTCGGTTGCAGCCGCCCAATCGGAGTTCGACGGCGCCGGTTCGGATTCGATCAACTTGTCGTTGATGTAGAGTTTTCCGTTCTCGTAGAGCACCTTGTCGCCCGGGAGACCGACGACGCGCTTGATGAAGAAAATGTCTTTGTCGACCGGATATTTAAAGACAATGACATCGCCGCGCTTGGGCTCGCCCCATTTGGTGATCCATTTTTCGGAGAATGGAAAACGGACGCCGTAAGTCGCTTTGTTAACGAAGATGTGGTCGTGAATGAGCAAGCTCGGTAGCATGCTGGCACTCGGGATCACGTAGGCCTCCATCAAACCCCATCGGATCACGAGTGCGATTCCGATGGCGATGACAAACGATCCCCATCCTTCAGTCCAAAAACGCATCGGTTAATCCTCCACTTTCAGGATTGCGAGGAAGGCCTCTTGAGGCACTTCGACTTGACCGATTTGCTTCATGCGTTTTTTCCCCTCTTTTTGTTTCTCGAGGAGTTTACGTTTACGCGAGATATCGCCGCCGTAACATTTCGCGGTGACGTCTTTGCGGATCGCGCTCAAAGTTTCTCGAGCGACGATTTTACCGCCGATCGCAGCCTGGATCGCAACTTGATACTGTTGGCGCGGAATGAGTTCGCGCATTTTTTCAGTCAGCATCTTGCCTCGCGGAACGGCTTTAGACCGGTGAACGATCAAGCTCAGAGCGTCGACGGGCTCCCCGTTAATCAAGATGTCGAGTTTCACGAGATCGGATTCTTCGAAGCTCAGGAACTCGTACTCCATCGAGGCATAGCCTTTTGAAATACTTTTGAGGCGATCGTAGAAGTCCATGACCATTTCGTTGAGCGGCAGCTTGTACTCGATGATCACCTTGCGGTCGTTGATGTAATCCATCTTCAGCTGCACGCCGCGCTTGTCTTCGCAAAGCTTCAAGATGCTGCCGATGAATTCAGGCGGCGTATGCACCGTCACTTTAACGTAAGGCTCAGCCATCCATTCGATCTGCGTCGGATCTGGCAAGAATGCCGGGTTCTCGATCTCGAACTCTTTTCCGTCGGTGCCTTTGACTTTGTAAACCACCGTCGGCGCCGTCGTGATGAGATTCAAACCGAATTCGCGCTCGAGGCGCTCTTGAACGATCTCCATGTGAAGAAGGCCCAAGAATCCGCAGCGGTAACCAAAACCGAGAGCCGCCGACTTCTCGACTTCGAATGTGAGTGACGAGTCATTCAAAATCAACTTGTCGAGCGCATCGCGGACTTGCTCGTAATCCGAGGCAACAACCGGAAAGATGCCCGAGAAGACCATCGGCGTGATGCGTTTGAAACCAGGAAGAGGCTCGGTCGCGCCCTTTTTCGAATGCGTGACCGTATCGCCGACTTTCACTTCGCGGATGTCTTTGATACCGCAAATGAAGAAGCCAACTTCGCCCGCGCCGAGCTCTTGTTCCTCTTTCGGGAACGGCGTGTAAGTGCCGAGCTTAAGGACCTCGTACTCTTGTGTCCCTTGCATGAACTTGATGCGGTCGCCTTTTTTCACCTGGCCATCGACGAGACGGCAGAGCACGACGACCCCCTGATAGGCGTCGAACCATGAATCGAAAATCATCGCTCTCAAAGGGAGTGTGCGGTCGGCGGTCGGAGGCGGAACTTTTTTAACAACCGCTTCAAGGATGTCTTTGATGCCGATCATTTCTTTCGCGGAGGCCAGGATCGCGTCGCTGCAATCGATACCGATCGCATCTTCGATCTGCTGCTTCGTGCCTTCGATGTCGGCGCTCGGGAGATCGATCTTGTTCAAAACCGGAATGACTTCGAGATTGTTCTCAAGAGCGAGATACACGTTCGCGAGCGTTTGCGCCTCGACACCTTGAGCGGCATCGACAACGAGAACGGCACCGTCGCAAGCGGCAAGACTTCGGCTCACTTCGTATGAGAAATCGACGTGTCCCGGAGTATCGATCAAATTCATTTGGTACGTGTTGCCGTCATCGGCTTTGTACATCAGGCGAACGGTCTGCGCCTTGATGGTGATCCCGCGCTCGCGCTCGAGCTCCATGTTGTCGAGCAGCTGCGCTTTGGCCTCGCGCTCGGCGACTGCGCCCGTGATGCGCATGAGTGAGTCGGCCAGCGTCGACTTACCGTGATCGATGTGAGCGATGATCGAGAAATTTCGAATGAACTTGGGATCCATCATGGGCGTTGTCGTTTCGCTGAAGAAGTCGTGGTCGTGGGCAGCGCCTCTTCAAGAGTGAGCTGGCCCGGCAAAAGATCTTTGTGTTTTTCGAGAACGAGATCGATGCCTTCACGAATGAACTCGGCGACCGGGACTTTCGAACGGCGATTCAATTCCTTCAGGAGCTGATTTTGGCTCTCGGTGATGTAGATCGTCGTCGCAAGTTTTTTGGCCATCGGTAGCTAAGGATGTAGCTCGACCTGCCATATGTTGCAATATGTTTCCGGTGGGTTTGGCTGCGGCCAGAGTGCTCGCGCCGAAGGCAGCTTTGTTACCGTGAACCATGGGCACTCACGGAGGGACGTTTTGGAAAAAGAAAAGCCGCCCGTTTGAGAGCGGCTTTTTCAAAATTGGTCTCGAGGACTATCTGCGGGCGAGGGTCTTCACGACGTCTTTGAGTTGTTCGACTTTGTCTGTTTTTTCCCAGGTGAACGAGGCTTCGTTGCGACCGAAGTGGCCATACGATGCGGTCGCGCGGTAGCGGGGCTTCAGAAGATCGAATTGTTCGGTGATGGCGGCTGGTTTGAGGTTCCAGATTTGTTTCACCGCTTTTTCGAGAACTTCGTGCGAGTGCTCGCCTGTTCCGAAATCGTTGACCATGAGGCTCACCGGCTCGGCGACGCCGATCGCGTATGACGCCTGGATCAAGCATTTCTCCGCCAAGCCCGCCGCGACGATGTTTTTGGCGATATGTCTTGCGGCGTAGGCAGCCGAGCGATCGACTTTCGATGGATCTTTTCCGGAGAATGCACCACCGCCGTGCGCGCCGTGACCACCGTACG
>CAJYIL010000711.1 GCA_913774795.1 Pseudobdellovibrionaceae bacterium | reverse complement strand
ACTTAGACCCGATCTTCCCTCGCACGGTCTTGAGCGCTTCTGCCGTCACTACGGGATCAAGTATGTGGCCCATCGCGCGGAGGCGGATACCCTCGCAATTATTCGCGCGTTTCATAAATCGGGCGCGATCAGAGAGCGTCGATTTAGAAGCTGACAAATTTGTTTGAGGCGGTACGGCGCATTTCGCTCGCGTCTGTGTCGGCGGTCGGTTTTATTCGGAAAATGCATAACAAGCTGCCTTGATCGCACACGACTCTGCTCACGCCTGACGATAGATGTTGGGTATGAACAGGTTTTCAATTCTGGTTGCGATCGCTTTCATCTCGACTTTGGCTTCGGTCGCGCAGGCGCGAGTCGAGGCGCTCTTTCATCCCACCGATCCCACCCTCGAGAAAGTCGGTGAGTGGATTCAGCAAGCTCACAAGACAATCGATATCGCGATGTACAACATGGACACATCAGCGGCCTCTCCCGTCGTGCAGGCTCTGATGGACCCACGAATGAGCGCGCGACTAAAAACCGGCGACGTCACGATCCGGTTGATCTTTGAGGGTTACGGAAAACCATCGGAGAACGAAAAGAAAATGCAGGAGCTTGAAGCGCTCGGCATTGACGTGCGTTTTTTGAAGTCTGGCAAGAAAGTGCATCACAAGTTTGCGGTCATCGATTCGGGGACCGCCGAAGCCCGCGTGATCACGGGCAGTGCGAATTGGTCGTTAACGTCCTACCGGAATTACGATGAAAACATGCTGTTCTTCGAAAATGAGAGAGAGGCGAACTTTCTTTTCGAGTCTGAATTCCAAAGTCTTTGGGATCAATGTGCCGAGTTCGGGGAAACGATCGCGCATGCCGAACGACCGTTGCCTGAGCTTGATGCGACCGACCGCCTCGACGTTTTCTTCAATTCAGCACGTCTTCTTGCAAAAGATCCCGCTTCCGAGCACGTTCTCACGAATCAAGTCGTTCGTTTGATCGATGGGGCGCGAACTGAACTTGAAATCGCGACGACGCGCGTTCGACTTGTTCCGATTCTTGAAAGTCTAAAAGCTGCAGCCTCGAGAGGAGTCAAAATCAAACTCTTGATCAGCCAAGATGATTACCATGATCTCTGGAAACGAAGCGATTCGCTTTTGGCTCAACCGAATCTCGAATTGCGAATTAAGTTTTACAACTTGAAGCCTGCGCAATACATCACGAAGCAGATGCACAACAAATTCATGATCGTCGATCATGAGACGATTGAAACAGGATCGTTCAATTGGTCGGACTCAAGCGAGAATGCTCACATCGAGAACGTCGTCGAATTAAAAGGTGACGGAGCAAAAGACGTCATGGCCGCTTACCAATCGCAGTTCGATCAGATCTGGGACCGTGGACGAGACGCGCTTGCGGATTTCATGGCTTCACTTTCCGAAAAGAAACAGAAAGGCGAACTTCCGGCGTGCGCGTTCGCGCCCATGAGCCTCTCGTATGACGAGGTTCGGGCTCTACTCAAGCTGGCTCCTAAGTGTGGAGCAGATTCGTCGCTTTAGACAAAGCGTCCCGACGTAAGAAGAGATTCGCGGTCGAGTCGGGCGACGTTTTCGGTGAATCACGCTTATCATGGCGTATGCCTCAATACGATAAGACCGTTTTGATCGTCGATGACAGCCCCGAAATTCTTGAGTGCTTGCGGTCGAAAATGGCGTCCTGGCCGGTTCACATCTTTGAGGCTTCGAGTGCGGTTGAAGCGCTCGGATATATCGTTCAAGGGCTTGAAGTCGATCTCATCGTTTGCGACATCCACATGCCAATCTTGAACGGAATTGAATTCGCCGAAATCCTCAAGAGCCGAAAATCTTTAACCCCGTTGATCTTGATGAGCGGTGAGACGTCTTACGCGACACTCGACAATACAAAGTTGGGCCATGCCGGCTTTTTGCCAAAACCGCTCGATATGAGAAAATTCGAACAGCTTGTCAAAGCTGCCCTGAAAGCTGACTCTGAGTGTTTGCTCGAGCCCCGCGCTTCAAACGCAAGACTAGGCTAGACCGCATATCGCGAGACGCTCGCAACGAGCTCCGCCATACGCACCGGTTTGCTGAGAAGATCGACCGCTCCCAGCCGAACGATTTCGTCTTTCGAGACCGAAGATTGTCCTGTCATGAAGAGAACGGGCGGGCGGCCTGCGTGTTGGCGTCTGATTTCAGCAAGCAATGCGAGGCCGTCGACAATCGGCATCTGGATATCCGACAGTACAAGATCAAACGAGTCGTCCTCTAGAAGATCAATGGCCTCTTGGCCATTCAAGGCTTGAGTCACGATTGCGCCTCGGCGAGTCAGTGCCGTGCTGACAATTCTTAGAAGCGAGACGTCGTCTTCGACGACGAGCACTCGTTTGCCATTCAGAGTTGGATTTGCAGCTTCGTTCGAGTTCATGCGGCCCTCCTTTCGATCTGGCTTAACGGCAAGCGAAGAATAAATTGCGTTTTCGCTGAAGCAGGGTTGTAGGTGAGATCTCCACCATGTTCTTGAGCGATTCCTTTTGAAATACTCAAGCCCAGGCCCGTTCCTTGACCGTAATCCTTCGTCGTGAAAAATGGCTCGAAAATGCGCTGCACATTCTCCCCCGTGATCCCGCTCCCACTGTCGGTGACAGCGATTGAAACCGAATCCTCGCTGACGCGTGCTTCGATCGTGATCCATTTTTCAGATTGCGATTGGATGGCGTCGAACGCGTTGGTCAGCAAATTTAGCATCGTCTGGGTCATCTGGACACGTCTGACAACCAGCTCGGTTTCGAGCGATTTGGCGTCGAGGCGAAGAGCGATTCCGGCCGATTTGAATTGCTGGCCACAAAGATGAAGAGCATCGTCGACAATCGCTCGGACTTTGACTCTTACGAGCGGTTCGTGCTGCGAGTCGCGTCCGAAGGCCTTTAGGCCGTGGATGATCGAACTCATGCGTTCGGCGACTGCCGAAACATCGTTGAGCAAGTCGCTGACGTCTTTTTCTTTCTCGATCGACGGAAGTGTGGTGTCTTGCAACATGTCTTTCGCCGTCTCTGCGTTCAGTAAGATGGCGGCAAGCGGAGAGTTGAGCTCGTGCGCAATGCCAGCCGCCATTTCGCCAACCGAAGCCAATTTCGACGATTGCAGAACTTTCGAGCGTTCAAGCGCCAGCGCTTTTTGATCGCGCTCGTTTACGAATCCGCTTAGAAGCGCAAACCCACACATCGCACACACGCCGAACGCCACCATCGCGAGAGTGCTCTCGTAGCCCGGCTGGCAATGAATAAAGAGGACGGCGAAGGTGACCGCGGTCAACGTAACGATCAAGACGGTCTCTTTAATAGAGAGGGCCATGCTGCTGATGACCGGAGCGAGGCCCAAATTAATCGGGTTACCGATTTGTCCGACGATGCTCTCGGGATGAGAAATCATGAATTGGGGAATCCCGAACATCGGTTCGATCATCACCAGGTAAGCACCCAGACGGAAGAAACGAGTGCGGGAGAGTGCGTAGCCAACCAAGTTGCCGAGATTGACCATGACGAGCGTAAGAGCAGGAGTGTAGTTCGGAAAGTTTAAAAGAGTGAGCGCCAACATCGCGAGAACGAGCGCTTGGCGCGCGAGCAGAAGACCCGACAGCATCTCGGCGCGCTTTCTCGTCAGCGGGTCAGTGATTTGATTCGAGGCAGAAAAAAAGGCTCGGTAGAAACGCATACGCAAAACATCGGTGTAAACAAACGGAGATTAAAGTGTATCCGGTTTTCTTCTTTGGCTTTCGTCTCAAGGTGAGGCGAACCAAATGGCAGTCAAACCGTAAAACTTTATTTTGGGTTCTGAGTTCACGAATGCACGTTCAGCATGCCCACCAGACCTGACCGAATGAGCATGACGCCGATTGCCGCAAGCAGCAGCGATGAGACTTTATTGATTGCGTCGCTGGCATCTTCTCCGAGGACGCGCGTGATGACGCCCGCCTTCGAAAATAAAGCGAAGACCACGAAGAGATTGAGGATGAAACTCAGGATGGTGATGGTAACGCCGAACTGCTCGGTGCCCACGAGAAGTGTCGCGAGCGCTGCCGGCCCCATCATGAGCGGGACAGCGATTGGAACGATGCCCACCCGTTTCGGCGCGGGTGCGCCTTGGTGGCTCTCGGTGACGAGTAAGTCGCGAATCGCAAACACGAGGAGAAGAAGTCCGCCGGCGACACGAAAATCGGTCTCGAGGATTCCTAAGAATTCGAAAATCGCGCGACCGCCGAAAATGAAGACGAGACCGATCGCGAATGCAGATGCCGTCGCGCGATAAACGAGGCTGCGTCGATGCTCGTCGGTCATGTTCTTCGTGATGCCGACTAGGAACGGAAGCGCCCCGATAGCATCGATTGCGACGAAAAGAGAGACAAACGCTTTAAAGAAAAGTTCCACGCAAACTCAGCGTAGCAAAAGATTAGTTGGGGTCAACCGACACGGCGTATTTCTCGCGGAATCGAGTGCACCATGATTTCGGCGTCGGCAGAAAGCGGCCGGGCTCAAGAGAGACCGGGGTCACGTAAAGGTTCGGCATCAGCGGTGACACCTCAGATTGAAGTCTCAGTTCAAGTCCCGGCTGATGACGGACAAAATCGCGGGCGTCAAAGTCATTCGACCTGGAAATAAGCTGACTGATCAACAATGAGTCGAGCGGGCCTTCGCCAAATTGAAAGCTTTCATTCGGCACGGAGAGAGTCGATTGCGCCGAATCAGGCTTGAGCTGCGAGTTGAGGTACCACTCTTTCGGATTGAGACCGAGCTCTTTGAAAGCCACATCACGCTCGTAAAATGCGTCGCCCTCGCAGAGCGCGAGAGCGGCGATGAGTTTTGCGAGACGCGCGCGACTCGGCTTCTGAGACATAATTTTTTCGGCCACAACGAAGGAGTGTTCGATGGCGAGCTTCTCGGTCAGCCGGAGATTGGCTGTGGTCCGATCTTTCTTTTTGAGTTCGAGCAAGGAAAACCGCGCTCCCGGTTGATCGACAATCTGCTTCCAGACCGATTGTTCGTCGATCCGCGTATTCGCGGCCGGTGATGTCTTTGAGATGGTAAAGGCGCCCGCCGCGGCACCGAAGAACCCTTCCCACTGAAAAGCACTTCGCCAAAGAGGCTTGGGCGAGTCGCCGTGGCAGACCAGGCATTTGTGAGGATGAATTTCGATTCGCGGCGATTGCTCTTTGCGAAACGAGATGCGCGCGAGCTCATGACGGTTCGAGATCGGATCAAAAGCGAGAATTTCGACGGCATCTTCGATTGTCTCTACGCTTGTCGGGCGACTGGTGACGACCATCTCGACAAAAGAATTTTGATTTCCGAAAAGCAGAAGAGACGGGGTTTGGGGTGAGCCCGAGACTAAGCCGTGTGGATTATAGGCAACCGCAAAATTGCCGTCAGCCCTCATGAAGCCCGGCGTTCTCGCAAGGAAGTCTTCTACGGTTTTAACGCCTGGCTCGCGCGCGATCGCTTCGACGGCTGGCAGATCGAAGGGAGCCGCGAAGGCGAAGTTCACGAAGGTGAAAAGCTGGAGAATGAATGGCAAAGTCACGCCCAACACTTTATCACGACTCGCCAATGGCTCTCGCTGTCGATCGAGGAGCGTTGCAAACGATTCAAATCGTGATAACTTCCGTTCGTGGTCACGCTCCGAAACAAAGACGAAAACCTCATAGTGCGGTGGGTTCGCCCCTTCGTGCTGGTTTATTTCGCGCTTTTTATCGCTCTGACTTCGTCAGGTTCAATCGAAGCGACCCATCGTCTCCTTCACCTTTTCACGCAGGGCGGTTGCACGGCTGCCGACTATCATGACGGGCATCGAGCCGAGACGTCGATCCTACAGATCGACTCAGGTCATTCCGTTTGTTCGTTAGAAGTCATCGCCAAAGCGGGAACATCGTCAGTCCTGCTCGCATCGAAAAGTGCGTGTCTCTCGGCCGAGACTCTTTCTGAACGCTTAAACCCTGCAATTCCTCTGACTCGCCTGATCGCTCGCGAGACGATTCACTGGTCGTCGTCGCGTGGTCCGCCCGCGGTCGCGTGACAACTCATCAGCCTTCCTAAATTTTAAATTTCTTTCATCGGAGAAATCCATGCTTCGTTTTTTAACGGCAAGCGTGTTGGCGCTTATTGCGTCGACGACAGCTCATGCCCAAGTTTCTGAATCCACTGGCAGTGAATCTGCAATCACGGCGAGAGCGTCACGCGGAAAAGGGTTTAACCCCGATCTCGGCGTCAATGCGCTCATGCTCTACCGTAACTCGAATCGCGGGAATGACTCGGCCTCTCTCGAGCCCAACGGCGTCTCACTTCAAGAAGCCGAGATTCAGGTGACAAGCGACGTCGATCCGTACTGGCGACTGGTCGGCACATTCTCTCTTCATTCCGAAGTCTCGATCGATACGACCACCACGCCTCCCACGCGGTCTTCTCAATGGGTTTTTGAACCCGAGGAGGCGTTTGCCGAGTCGCTCGATTTGCCGATCGTCAACCTCCGCGTCGGCAAGTTTAAAGCAGCCGTCGGAAAGCATAACCAGCTCCACACGCACGCTTTTCCGTTCATCGATGCTCCTCTGCAAAACAGTGTTCTCCTTGGCGACGAAGGTTTGAATGATGTCGGTGCTTCGGTGGCAGTTCTAGCGCCGGTTCCCTGGTTTTCTGAACTCTCGCTACAAGCTTTGTCAGGGCAGGGAGAGGGGCTTGACTATTTTCAAGCTCGTTCGGCCAATGCTCCGGTTTATGTCGCCCGTTTTCGAAACCTCTGGGATCTCAACGATGATTTAACGGCCGAGATCGGCCTGTCGGCGGCCACCGGAGAGAATGCGTTTGCTCGCACGACCAATGTCTTTGAAGGCGACTTGACGTTCAAGTGGAGAAAGAACGCGGCAAAAGCGTTGATTTGGTCGACTGAACTTCTACGACGGAATCTGAATGCGTCGACTGACGAAGTGGGCCAAGGATTTGCGAGTTGGGTGCAGTGGCAACTCGCACAGAGATGGTGGCTTCAAGCGAGAGCCGAGCGACTGACGTTCGAGAATCAAGACCCAACTGCAAACGCAGCGCCGTCAGCAAGCCAAACTAAGCAGTCGTTACTTGCAGGCTATATTCCGACCGAATTCTCGGGCGTGCGACTGCAGTATGACCACCTAACGGATGGCGCGGTCCCTGAGGAACATAAAATTTCTCTTCAACTCAACTTCAGTATCGGTGCGCACCCGGCGCACGCTTACTAGGAAAGGACTTGTATGAAACAGCTCTTATTCATCGCGCTTTTGTTTTTCAGCGGAGTGACCCAGGCCAAGCTTCGTGTCGTCGCGACCACGGCTGATATCCAAGCGATCACTCGCGCGGTCGGAGGCGACTTGATCGAACTCACCTCGATCGCGAAAGGTTCTAGCGATCCGCACTTTCTTGAAGCGAAGCCGTCTTTCATGATCAAACTTCGTGATGCCGATCTTTTGATTTCAAATGGTCTCTCGCTAGAAATCGGTTGGCTACCGAGTCTGATTCGCGGCTCCCACAATTCAAAGATGAATCCGCGTGTTCAACTGTCGAACCGCGCCCGTTCCTTCAATCACGTCGCGCGAGCGAAGCTGTGCCAGCCGAACCGAATCGTCAACCCACCGATCGCCCGGC
>CAJYIL010000710.1 GCA_913774795.1 Pseudobdellovibrionaceae bacterium | reverse complement strand
CATTGAACAAGGTGCGCGTGTTCTCGAGATCGAAGCTCGCGCCATCGATTACCTCCGTAAGAAACTCGACGTCACATTCGTCAAAGCCGTCGACACGCTGAACGCGTGCAAAGGCAAAGTCGTTATCACCGGGATGGGCAAGTCAGGACACGTCGGCCGCAAGATCGCGAGCACGATGTCGTCCACCGGCACACCGGCCGTTTTTCTTCATCCCGCCGAGAGCTCACACGGCGATCTCGGGATGATCGCAAACGATGACGTTGTCATCGCGATTTCGTACGGCGGAGAAGCTCACGAACTTCAAGACATCTTAAAGTTCACCGCTCGCAAAGGCATTCCGCTGATCGGAATTACGGGTAAGCCTAAGAGCACGCTCGCAAAATCATCGACGGTGTTTCTCGATGTTGCGATCGAAGAAGAAGCTTGCCCTCTCGGTCTTGCGCCGACGGCCAGCTCAACCGCAACGCTCGCGCTCGGCGATGCGCTCGCGATGTGTTTGATCAAACGTCGCGGTTTCAAAGAAGAAGACTTCGCGGAGTACCACCCAGGCGGAAGTCTAGGTCGTCGTCTTCTCACGCGCGTCGAAGATGTCATGCACGGAGGCGAGGCGCTTCCGGTCGTGAAAGGTGACACCGGCATGCGTGAAGTTTTGAGCGCGATGACGAAGAAAGATGTTCGCGGAGTCGCGGGCGTCGTCGATGACAAGGGATCATTAGTCGGTGTCATTACCGACGGCGACATTCGTCGTTGTTTGGAGAAAAGCCACAATCCACTCGGGGATAGAGCGCAAGACATCATGTCGAAGAATCCAAAGACGGTCGATGCGAGCGAACTCGCGGAGAAAGCCTTGTTCATGATGGAAGAGTTCGCGATTCAGTCTCTCTTCGTCGTCAGACGTTCGAGCGATCAGCCAACTCAGCCCGTGGGACTCTTGCATTTGCAAGATTTGTTGAAGGCGAAGCTCCGCTAAAAGGCCCCTCGACCAAGGCCCGTAACATCACTCAACCATTGGGCTTTTCTCGCGTTTAACACGTTAACCGTGCAGACTTACTGCATGGTAAATCCGAAACAAGTCGGGGCTTTGGCGCGCGTCCACGTCCTTTTCTGCGACGTCGACGGTGTCTTCACTGACGGAAAAGCTTGGCAAGATCAAACAGGTCAATGGCGTCGTACGTTTAGCGTTCGCGACACGATGGGTTTGCGTGCGCTGAGAAAAGCGGGCTTCAAGATCTGCATCCTCACACCTGCGATCTCCACGGAAATTCGCGCGCATTTTGAAAAAGTCGGCGTCGATGTTTTCAAAGATGACGTGAACGACGTTCGGGCTGCGCACGATCACATCTTGAGAGCTTACGGCCTCACGCTCGAACACGCCGCTTTCCTCACGGAAACAGCCTTCAACACCGTCGAACTTCGTACCAAAGATGGCTCGCTTTACGTTACGAGCCGCGCGGGTGGCGACGGCGCCATCCTCGAAATTTCAAATCTTATTCTTCAGCAGCTCGCCAGCCTGGCGCGGGCAGAATCACGCATCAAGGTAGGGGAGCTCTAACGTCATGGCCGCACACCTCCGCAAATCGATTCGTACAAAGCTCGTCGTGAATCGATTCATTCTTTTCTTCGTTCTCCTCGTCATCGCGATGATGCTGAGTCCTCGTCCGGTCTTCGCGGCTTCGAAACGTCAGGTCATTGAATTTCCCGACGAAGAATTGGCAAGCGAGTCGGTTCTACCTGTCTTTGACCACCCCGAAGCCGTGAAGAATCGCCTGGTTCCGACCGCGAAGCGCCTCGAGCTCGGCATTTTCGGCGCTTACTCAATGACCGAAGCTTTTTTCAACCCGCTCGCATACGGCACGAACATCACCTATCACCTCGGTGAAACGAGCGGCATCAACCTGATGGC
The DNA here is from genome assembly GCA_913774795.1 of Pseudobdellovibrionaceae bacterium. Taxonomy (GTDB): domain Bacteria; phylum Bdellovibrionota; class Bdellovibrionia; order Bdellovibrionales; family JAMPXM01; genus CAJYOV01. The sequence continues at coordinate 797 of CAJYIL010000710.1, read as the reverse complement.
GCAGATGTATATGTCGGGAATTTCGAATTACGGAAAGCAGCTCAATCCGATTCCGGGTCCTAATGGCACTCCCGGCACGACGAATTTGAATATCCAATTCGCGCCGGCGCCAAAGTACCTGCTCCTCGCGAACTACCAGCACACGGCCTTCTACGGAAAAATCTCGCTCACGAAAGACTACGTCATGAATCTCTCCCTCTATGGTCTTCTTGGCGCAGGCGCGATGGGTGTGGGCGATACGACAGCCCCGGTCGTGAGTATCGGGATCGGTCAGAAATTCTACTTCGGTAGCAGCTTCGCGTTTCGTTTCGACTTACGCGGGATCGCTTACAACGGCCCGGATGTTCTCTCGGGACCGGATTTGAACACCAAAACGTCAGAGGTTTCGGCGTCGCAGTTCTCGAACAAATTGCAGTTCGGAACATTGTTGTCAGCAGGGGTCGTCTTCCTCCTTCCTAAGTTTTAAGGGTCGCTCATGAACAGACATCGCATCTTGTATTTCATCAGTGTTTGGGTCGCGGCCGTTCTTGTTTCGACGACGGCGTTCGCGCAAGAAGGCGTCGACGATATCGAAGGTCTCTTCAACCGTGACGAACAACAACAAAACTCGGTTGACGTCAAAGTTCGTCCCGACGAACCGGCAAAGGGTGCCGTTCAAGACGTGAAGAGCGTCTCTGACTTAGGCAAGCTCTCGGAGTTCGACGATATCGCGGTGATCCAGAAGCGATTTTTGCCGAAGACGGGCCGATTCGAAGCTTACATCGCGCCAACGATGGTTTTGAACGACGCCTTCTTTT
>CAJYIL010000709.1 GCA_913774795.1 Pseudobdellovibrionaceae bacterium | reverse complement strand
GCGTAAACCAGCGAAAAACACCGTTATAGTTATCGATTTGCCAGTTTTGCGATGCTGTTCCGTTTCCAAAAAGGACGCGCGGGCTATCGTTCAGCAGACCGTAGCCGGTCACAACGGCTTTTGCGTTGGTGCTCTCATTGATCGCCCCGCGAAACATGGCTGCGCCGTTGACGTCGAGGGTCGAGCCCGGCGCTGTCGTGCCGATACCGACCGAACCTGTCGTATCGATTGTCATCGCGCGACCGCCGCCAAATGTGGCGTTGTTGACGTTGAAGTTCAACGTTTTGCCAACCCCAGACTGAACGACCATAGCGGCGCGGGTCGTATCGTAGCCTACAAAGCCGCGCGCTGCTTGGAAGTTGATATAGCCATCGAAGTCGCCGGTCGTTCCGATTCGCTCAAGCTCGCCTTGGCCGCCGAGCGTGAACAAATTTGTCGGCGACGTCGTGCCGATCCCGACATTGCCGCCCATGTAGTTGATACCGGGAGCCTGGACCGTCCAAGGAGATGCAGCTGTTTGGGCAACCCAGGAGGTAACACCCGAGCCGTTCGTTGAAAGCACCTGACCAGCCGAACCAGCCGATACAGGAAGCGTGAGCGAGTAAGCGGCTCCCGATGGATTCGAAATGTTTACGACCGAGCCCGCGTTATTTAGAGCAAGTGTGTTAGCAGTCATCGTCCCGGCTGCAGTCACCACGGTGGCCGAGATCGTGCCGGCGGCGAAGTTACCTGAGCCATCGCGCCTGACGATTGTTGAGGGGGTGTTGGTCGAAGAGGCGGCATTTGCGGCCAACTCCGCCGAATGAACTAGCGCCGCCGTCGATCCTCCAACCGATGCGACCGTTGCCGTAGCCGCTCCAGGACCAGATGCCGTCACATCACCGGTCAGCGACGTGATGCCTGCCGAAGAGGGTGTCGTCCACGTCAACTTACCCGCGCCGTCAGAAGTCAGAACTTGCCCATTCGCTCCGCGTGTCAGTGGCCACATGAGCGTGTACGACGAAGACAAAGAGGGATCGGCTAAAAAACCAACGTAGAACGATGAAGGTGCCGCCGCATAAATCTTAAAATCACGAGTTGTCGTTATCGCCGAAGCGACTGTTCCGCTCGTCGAGATCGAGATCGCCGGATCCAGCTTCGCAGCATCGACCGACCCGTTTTGCAGCATCGTCGTCGTGATCGAGTTTGCACCAGGGGTCGACGTCGTCGAAACCCACGAAGTGCCGTTCCACCCAAGAACTTCGCCAGCATTCATCGCCGGCACCGTTGAGCCACGCAGCTCGTTCGCGCGCGTGTAATTTCCGCCGGCAACCGAAAGCAAGGCGGTGTACTGAGCATTCGATAAAGGAGCGAGACCGACCAGTGGATCACCGGAGGCATCTACGACCCGTAACAGTGAATCCGCACCGAATCCCGCGAGAGTCTTTGATTCGAACGCGAACGGGACAAAATTGATTTTTTGAGCCGGGATCGGCTCCCATGTCGTCATTGTTTCGTCTTTAAAAAGAACGCTCAAAGAGCGGCCGTCGCTTGGGTTCGGCGTATAGCTGCCGGTGCCGCTCGTGCAGCCGGAGAGCGAGAACACGCCGCGGTTTGAGAAAATGCGATCGAGTGTGAGTCCCGTGGTATCGGTACGCGAGCCGGAGCCATCATTGATCGTGAGAGAAAAAAGACCGCCGGAATTTCGCAAATCCTGCGATTGGATTTCTTCGTACATCAGACACGACTGCGCGTCGGGGCTTCGAAGTTGCATTTTAAACTGAGTGAATTGACCAGAGAGAGGCGACCCGTCGGGTTTCAGGATGCGACCTTGATACGTCACACCGGAGTTCGAAGCCGAAGCGATCGAACAAAAGAGTGAAGATAGGTAAACCCACGCGAGTCTCATTGCCTATTTTTCGGCAGAAACAGCGAACTTAATGAGTTCTGTACACAGCTAGCGTCTCAAAGCGCGACATTCGTCACGGATTCACGAAGCAAACGAGATGGCGAGCGACATCGCAGCCAGACGTTTGGTAAGCATAACGATACTGGCCGTTTTGAGCGGCTTGTCCCATGAACCCGTCACTGCCCGAGGAGTTCGTGGTCCAGTTCGAGCAAGACTTATTGAAACTATTCCCGACAAGACCAGAGAATCCTCCGTTGGAATCATAACCACGGTTTCCTCCCCACAGAGTGCCAGCAGTTCCACCAAATCTGTCGTTTGAAGTCAGCGCATAAGTATCTCGAGATG
>CAJYIL010000708.1 GCA_913774795.1 Pseudobdellovibrionaceae bacterium | reverse complement strand
GTCGACATGACTTGACCGGCTGAGCCAGCGGCCAGAGGCCACTTCAAAACATATGACGACGTTACACTCGCAGGTGCCGAAACGGTCACGGTATTCGAGCCAGAGTCTTTATAGATCGTGCTTGCGACCGTCGCTGCACCTGCGGAGAAACCTCCGGATCCATCACGCCGAACAATGGCATTTGCCGTCGCCGACGATGTTGCAGCATTGGCGGCCAACTCCGCTGAATGAACTTGCGCCGCCGTCGATCCTCCAACCGAGGCGACCGTTGCCGTAGCCGCTCCAGGACCAGATGCCGTCACATCGCCAGTCAGCGACGTGATGCCTGCCGAAGAGGGCGTCGTCCAAGTCATCTTGCCTGCGCCATCAGAGGTCAGAACTTGTCCGCTCAATCCGCGAGTCAGTGGCCACGTCAGCGTGTACGAAGAAGCTAAAGATGGATCGGCTAAGAAACCAACGTAGAAAGATGAAGGTGCCGCCGCATAAATCTTAAAATCGCGAGTCGTCGTTATCGCCGAAGCGACGGTTCCGCTTGTCGTAATCGAGATCGCTGGATCAAGCTTCGTCGAATCGACGACACCGTTTTGCAGCATCGTGGTTGTGATCGAGTTGGCTCCCGGAGTCGACGTCGTCGAAACCCACGTCGAGCCATTCCATCCGAGAACTTCGCCACTCGCCATTGTCGGCAAGTTGACGCCGTTCAATTGGCCATTGCGTGTATAAGCCGTCGATGACCCGTTCGCCAAAGCTAACAAAGCCGCGTACTGCGCGTTCGAAAGGGGCGCGAAGTTCCCCATCGCGCCGCCGGGATCTTGCACGCGAAGAATCGAAGTCGGCGCGAATCCCGCAAGTTGCGAGGCTTGAATCGCAAAAGGAACATAGTTGATGGTTTGCGAAGGAATTGGTTCCCACGCGGACATCGTTTCGTCTTTGAAAAGAACGGTCAGGCGGCGGCCATCTTCGGTTGAAGGAGTGTACGAAGAGCCTGACTGACACGTCGTCGGGTCAAAGGTAAAATTGCCGTAGTTCGCGAAGATGCGGTCGAGACCCAATGACGTCGAGTCTGTTCGCGAGCCAGTTCCGTCATTGATTGTCAGAGCGAATTGTCCGCTCGTGTTTCGCATGTCGAGCGCTTGAATCTCTTCGTACATCAAACAGTCTGAAGAGTTCGGAGTGCGAATTTGTAAGCGGAATTGGACGTTGGCGCCCGAAAGCGGTGAGCCGTCGGGCTTCAGGATGCGGCCTTGGTAGGTAATACCGGATTGCGAGGCCGCCGACGCTGTCAGCGACCACAGAAAGGCAACCAAACTAAGCAGAAACAACCGTTTAAGCACGACAGACTTATCGGCCAAAACCGGCTCAACATTTACATGACGTTAACGGAACGAGAAATTCGTCTCAGACTGAGACGTCGCAGCGCCCGGTTTCGAGCTCTACAGTAAGATTTTGCCAGTTCGATCGACGTGTCGCTCTCCCACAGTCGACGAGAACTGGACCCGACCTAGTTACGGGCAGGGAGCTTCGAGAGATATAATTTCTGGCGTTCAGAAATGATGTCGTAGCCGATCGGCCGCAGCTTGCGACGTAAATTGAAGACGTGAACGTCGAGCGTTTTTCGATTCACCAACGTTTTGCTCCAGACTGTTTCGATCAACGAATCGCGGTCGATTGTGCGCGATGGAGAATTCAGGAAGACGGTGATGATCTGATTCTCCCGGAAAGTTAAATCCGAGAGTTGATGCCCGTCGAGGTCGTTCTTGAATATCAGAACTGAGCGATTATCGATCTGCATCAACGCTCGCTCGACCTTCGCGACAAGTTCGTTAGCGCGCAGAGGTTTCAAGATGTAGTCTCGCACTCCGACTCGCAAATAAAAGCGGATCAAATCGACTTCGTCATTTCGAGAAACAATCAGGGTTTCAGGGAAGCGCTTTTCCTTGGCGTTCGCAAAGCCCCTAAAGAAATTGGCGAGTGCCGACTTGGCATCCTCGGGTTCGACGAGTAAAAGCCGCGGCTGCCCTTCGGAAGCTGACGCGAAAGCATCGGCGAAACTTTCAAAATTAGGAAACACGCGAAGAGGATATTGGAGACCGAGCGTCTGCTGGTAGAGATTCACGCATTCGAGATCAGAGTCGAGAATCCAGATAGGGGCGACCGTAATCATCGGCTGCCCGAGCCCTGTACATAGACGTCATGCACCAAATCCATCACCTCTTCGGGCGCGATGTTGAAGAGGTTCGTCAGCGCAAAAACATCTTCGAGCGGCATCGAGTGTTGGCCGTCTTCGTAGGAGATGTAAGTTGAAGGGGTCAGTTCGAGCGCTTGTGCGACGTTCTCAACCGAGAGTCCGGCCTTCAGGCGGTAGCTCTTAAAAAAGCTACCAAGGCGGCGCAGTCTGTCTTGCTCGGAAGGGGGCAAAGCGGATTTCGATGCTTGTTTCATGGCTTAAACATACGCCTACAAAACGGGGGAGGCTAGTGCGGTTAACGTGACTTAAGCCGAGCTCGGAAGGTGCCGCTATTGAGCTTACGGGGACCATTTTGCGCTTATTTGAAGCGCCATTTCTACGTGATTGGTTTACAAAGCGGTCAGCCGCTTGCTCCTTGTGACCGCCAT
>CAJYIL010000707.1 GCA_913774795.1 Pseudobdellovibrionaceae bacterium | reverse complement strand
CGATGGCAGTGATAGTGAGAGTGGCAACGACGAGCAAAGCTGACTTTAAAACCTTCACGGGGCTAACTCCTTAATTGTGGCAGTTCATCTGCCACGAAAGTAAAGCCATGGTGACAGACTTGTTTTGAGGCCGCAACGAAACTAAGGTTAAGGAATTGCGACGCCCCTAAACACTCGGAATTTGATATGAAGAAGTCAGTATCGCGCGTTAAATCGAGACGAAAAGGCTTAGCTAAAAAGCAGGTAACTCGAGTTTACAATAATCAAAATCGTGCAAAGTCTGCTGATGCGTCCCGAAAGAAGATCTTGTCGGCGTTCATCGATCTCCTCGTGCAAAACAATGGAGGCGATGTTGAAATCTCAAGAATTTCTGCGAAGTCAGGAGTCTCGCAGAGAACCGTATTTCGTTTTTTCAAGGACAAAACGTCGCTTCACGAAGCGGCGAGTGAGGCGATCGCCGCTTATCTCGTGCGCGCCCAGGAAGATTCGAAAGATAAGTCGGTCGCGCAGTTCACGCGCGATCTTTTTCAAAGCTTCGATGAAGTCTCCAAGTTAACGACAGCCTACGTGTTGTCGTCCTTCGGTCAGCAGGCGCGCACGATTATGCGGAAAAAGCTCAACCAGATTCTGCTAGAGCGATTGAAGAGGGACTACGCCGTCCAGGTGAATCGAGAAAACCGAGATCGACTGAATTTCGTCGTCTCGCTCATAAGCGCGCGTATTTGGTATGAGATGCGCACAGACCACGCGCTGACGGGGCCGCAATCCGGAGAACTCGTGTCGTGGGCGATCGAAACATTGATCCGAGACTTAAAGCTCAAGCGGCCTGACCGCTCGCGGTCGTCTCGGAGTTGAAGCGTTTTACGTACTCGATGATCATCGACTGAGCCTCGGGCTGAACTTTCTCGAAACGGATGCCAGCATAACCATTCGCGGTCACGTAAGCAATTTCGCCACGAATCGTCAGCGCTGATGGAATCTCCGCGCTCTTGACGATCAACGAAATCGAATCGCCAGCGCGCAAATCGTGACGCCCTTGAACACCCATGCCCGCCGCCGAAATGGAGGCGGCACGTAAGACGAAACCCTGCGGGTCATCGTTCGAGCGCGAAACGGCGACGGTGCCCATGAGAGGTGCGCGTTCGTTCTCACGGCGAGAAAGCCCCAAGAGCTCCATGACTTCTGCCAGCTCAAAGAGCGATGTCCACTTCTCCATCCCGACCGCCCACAGGCGAATCCGCGCGAGAGACGGCGTATTCTTCAACTGATCGATGAGCTCTTTTTCGGTGAGAGGACCCGTTGGGCTCTTACCCGCGTCGACGTACCACACCGGCTTCTGCGAACGATCATTCGCATTTTGAACGATGCGTTCATGCTGGTTGAGCCAGTTCGTAATCGGAATCCACTCGCGTTGGCCCTTCCACCAAATGTGGGCGTTTGCGCCGAGAACTCCAGTGGCGATTTTATTTTGCACGTCTTCCGTTGAGAAGGGGCCGGAGACGACATCGTTCGAATAAAGAAACCACGCAAACGTCA
>CAJYIL010000706.1 GCA_913774795.1 Pseudobdellovibrionaceae bacterium | reverse complement strand
TCGGAGCACGCCGAACGCGATCATTGCTTTGATCGATTTGTTTTCGGCCTGGTGGACCGCTTGCGTTTCAACGGTGTCGTCAAACCATCCGCATTTGCAGACAATCGAGCCCATCGCAAAATGCTCTTGAGTGAACGCAGTCCCGCAACGCGGGCAGAAGCTGTGAAATTTCATAAATCCTCCAAGGTCGTAGCACCTTGGTTTGAGCAACCTCGGGGCCAGCTCACGCGCGAATGAGACAGCTTTGACGCTCGGGCGCCTAAAACTCTTTCCGGAGCCAGTGACCATTCTTGCGACGAACTCTTATGACCAAGCCTTGCGGTTTTACTTGGACACGCGCCCGAGAGGCCGCCTAAGCTTTGACCTATATGAAGTTAGCGATTTTTCCTCTGCTTTTTGCTCTCTCGGTTCAGGCGGCACCCGTCGCGAAACGCAACGCGAAAGCTCGTGCCGAAAAGCCACCCGCACAGCCGAGCGTTTTGATCTCGCAGCGCACTCAAAAAGTTCTCGCGAATTTAAAGAGTCGCCCGTATCGGCCGATCGAGGACTCCGCGCGCGAGCTCGCTCTGAAATCGTCGGCAACGAAAACCGGATTTTTGAACGCACTCTATTCGCATCGTTTGGTCGAAGCGTCGTGGGCGACACAAATGTTGTCAGACAAACGTATCGTGAGCGAAGTGCTCACGCGCGAACTGGGCGCCGAAAAAGCGCAAGCGTTTTATCCAAAAACGATGGGTCTTCGCGAGTTTTTGACCGCGCACAATTTCATCGACACCAAAGGCGAAATCAAAAAAGAAGAAGCGGAGGCTATCGAAGCCGCTCTCTACCAGGAGTTTCCCGCAGGTTTCATCGCCCGTGTCGCTGTCGGTGTCGCGCCGAGTGAAACCACCCAAGGTCTCTTCAAAGACACCGACGCATTTATGGTTGAGCTCATGAAGCCGAACACGCCGCTTTATCATCCTTCGCACGCGAATGCCGCGGTGAGCTCGCATCTCTTAGGTGGGCAAGTGACGAGCGGAGAAGCGGTCGTTCTCCAGGAAAACCTGACGGCTTGGGCCGACGCCAAGAAACCGCTCAAAACCCGGTTTTACCAAGAAGTGCGAGTGCACACTTACGA
>CAJYIL010000705.1 GCA_913774795.1 Pseudobdellovibrionaceae bacterium | reverse complement strand
TCGCTTGCTGGCTTCTCGAGCCAAGTCGCTACGGTATTGACGCAACGAAGGTTTGGAATCGCGGCCCTGTGACCACTTGATGAGAGGTCTTCGTTCACGAACGTGAAGAGGCGCGGGGCTTCGGAGCGCGTCCATTCAGCGAACGGTTGATCGAGATCGACCGAGACCGACGACTCAATCCGCATCAAAAAGTCTTCTCGTTTTAGCGGAGGGGCGTTGCACGCAGTCGGAGCATTGCCCTCGAGCGTTGGCGAATCAACGCACGCCACGTTTGTCGCGTAAGCGAGGGCATTGAAACGGGCAGGCATTTGAAAGCCTTTGTACGCGCGCGAAGTTCCGGTTCGAAACCCGTGGAGAACGGCGCGCACGGTGCCGTCGGCTGCGACGACAGGCGACCCGGAGTTGCCGAGTTTCATTTCGCACGCGAGCGCCGCCACGGAGCCAAAGTCGTTTGTGAACTGGGGAGTCAAGAGAGAGCCTTGCTTGGCGACGCACTCATGAACGCGCAAGCGGCCAACGCTTCGCTTGTTCACGACGACCGGGTCGATGCTGTAGGCGACGAGCCTTTCGTCGTTCGCGAGGCCTCCGCGCGAAAGCTTTAATGGCGCACGCTTAAGAGAGCGATCAAGGCGAATCAACGCCATGTCTGGTTGCAAATTAGTCTTCGCTTCTTTTGAAACCGAAAGAACAAGTTGGCCGGAAACGGCTTCCGCCGGCGAACCGAAGAAGAATGTCATGCGGCCGCGGACGATCGCTCCAGGACGATGTATGTCGTCGGGCACGCAGTGCGCGTTGGTCGCCACGATATCCTCACTAACGAGAAAAGCCGTGCACTGGTGGAGCGTCGAGGTCTTCGAGCGATCGACGCGCGTGAGGGCGATGGCGAGAGCGGGAGGGCAGGTTCCGTCGCAAAACAGTTGGGTCTGCGCGATGATGGCGTTGGCCTCTTCACGAGGGACCTTCATCTCGAACGATCCCGGTTGGGAGTCGTTCTTCGAATTCGACGTCGAAGACGGGGCGCACGCCACCGCCGTCAAAAGGGCTGTCGAACTTATGAACAGGGCTTTCAAGAGCGTGCGCATAACGGTTTTAGAATGCAGGGACCGTGCGGAGCTCTCGACGATTTTACCGGGGCCTGAGGCGCCTAGGCGCTCGACACTTTTGCAATTTGGGTCCATCGGCGGTAAGGCTTAAAACCATGGGACCCCTCGAGACACAAATTCGTCAAAAGATCGCCGCCGCTTTCCCTGATGCTCCTCATTTCGAGCTCATCAACGAAAGCCATTCGCACTCCGTTCCTCGCAATTCCGAGACGCATTTCAAGCTGGTGCTGGTATCGGCGGCGTTCGACGGGCAATCGCGCATCAATCGCCAGAGGCGCGTGCATGAAGTGTTGGCGGAGGAACTTCGCGCGGGTGTTCACGCTTTGACTCAACGGCTCTTGACGCCGGCTGAGTGGTCACCCGAAGCGGTTTCGACTTTTGAGTCACCGGATTGTCATGGCGGATCGAAACGGCGTTAATCGGCTAATTCAGCCAGCTGTTCGCGCAATTGATTGAGTAATTTTTTGGTTTTCTCGCGCACGTCTTGCTGGTGCGCGGTTGTCGGCTCTTTGGGTTGGGCCGCAGCCGGCACATCACTCAAGGCCTCCCAATCGGCGAACGCTGCTTCGAGATCTTGAAGCGTTTGGCCGACTTTTTTCGACTGAAAGATTTTTTGGGATTTGCCTGACGCCATCAACTCTCTCTTCATTCGTGAAGTTCAGAATCTCACATCCGTGTTTGATCCCCTCGTGGGCAAAAGTGTGTATGGCGCGGCCTTATTTAGCAAGGCAAAACACGCGTCGTTCGTTGACCTCTGAGTGTGAATCGCCGAGAATGCCCGCTCATCCAGCAAATCAGTGCCCGCTCGCAAAAGGAGTCTTCGATGTCTCAAGAAATCATTTACACGATGAAGGGTGTCGGCAAAGTTTATCCGCCGAACCGCTATGTCTTGAAAGACATCTATCTCTCCTATTTTTACGGCGCGAAGATCGGCGTCTTGGGTCTTAACGGGGCCGGTAAATCATCTTTGTTGAACATCATGGCGGGCATCGATCAAGACTTCTTGGGCGAAGCGTTCCCGGCGCGTGACTTCAAAGTCGGCTACCTTAAACAAGAGCCCGAGCTTGATCCGAAAAAGACGGTGAAAGAAAACGTCATGGACGGAATGGGTGAACTCCCGAAGTTGCTCGCTGAGTACAACGCGATCTCCGAGAAGTTCGCCGAAGACATGACACCTGAGCAGATGGAAGCCCTGATCGAAAAACAGGGTAAAATTCAGGAGAAGATCGAAGCCGCAGACGGCTGGGAGATCGACGCGAAACTCGAGCGCGCCATGGACGCTCTCCGTTGCCCTCCGGGCGACTCTCCAGTCACAAATCTCTCGGGTGGTGAAAAACGCCGCGTGGCTTTGTGCCGTTTGCTCTTGTCGAATCCCGACATTTTACTCTTGGACGAACCGACCAACCACCTAGACGCCGAATCGGTTGCGTGGCTTGAGCGTTACCTTCACGAGTTCCCGGGGACGGTCATCGCGGTCACTCACGATCGCTACTTCCTCGATAACGTCGCGGGTTGGATCCTTGAACTCAACCGCGGCGAGGGCATTCCGTGGAAAGGGAATTACTCCTCGTGGCTTGAGCAAAAAGAAGAACGTGAGAAGCGCGAAGAGAAACAAGATCAGAAGCGGGCGAACACGCTTCAGCGCGAACTCGAGTGGGTGCGCATGGCACCGCGTGCGCGCATGGCCAAGTCAAAAGCGCGCATCTCGGCTTACGAAAATCTCTTGAAAGAGCCGTCGAACGAGAAGCTCCAGGAGATGCAAATCTACATTCCGCCGGGGCCACGTCTCGGCGACGTCGTCGTCGAAGCAAAGAACGTTTCAAAAGCTTACGGCGATAAGATGTTGTTCGAGAATTTGAATTTCTCGCTCCCGAAAGGTGGCATCGTCGGCATCATCGGACCAAACGGTGCGGGTAAGACGACTTTGTTCCGCATGATCACGGGCAAAGAAAAACCAGATTCGGGCGAATTCAACGTCGGCTCAACCGTGAAGATCGCTTACGTCGATCAATCGCGCGACAACCTCGATCCCGAGAAAACCGTTTACGCTGAAATTTCAAAGGGCGCTGACATGATGATGGTCGGCACCAAAGAAATGAACGCTCGCGCGTACGTTTCTCGCTTTAACTTCTTGGGCGATGCTCAACAGAAAAAGGTGGGAGTGCTCTCGGGCGGAGAAAGAAACCGCGTACAGCTCGCGAAGGTCCTTCAAGAGGGCGGAAACTTGCTGCTTCTTGACGAACCGACGAACGATCTCGACGTCAACACGATGCGCGCTCTCGAAGAAGCTTTGCTTGAATTTGGTGGCTGCGCGGTCGTCATTTCCCACGATCGCTGGTTCTTGGACCGCATCTGCACGCACATCTTGGCGTTTGAGGGCGATTCGCAAGTTTATTTTTATCCGGGCAACTACACGGAGTACGAAGAAGATCGCAAAAAGCGTCTCGGCGATGCGGCGCTCGAACCACACCGTATCCGTTACAAAAAAATTCAGTAATCAGCGCTTCGGCTGCCTCGTCCAGCCTTGCTGCGACCAAAATTTTGGGTTCTCGAGTGTCTCGCGCACATGTGCGATGAGCGCTTGATACCTTCTTTTTGGGTGAGCACTCTTGAGCAACGGTCGAGACTCCGCGTAAGCGAAAACGGCCGGCCACAGCGCCGTAGAAAATGACGGCGCGGTGGTCGGGCGAAGCTCGAGGCGGCCGCGCGTGCGATCGACTGCGAATGCATCGTGTTG
>CAJYIL010000704.1 GCA_913774795.1 Pseudobdellovibrionaceae bacterium | reverse complement strand
CGCTGTCAGTTGAGTAATGAAGATGTCGCGGCTTTCTTCGCCGAGAGCGTTCGGGTCGCTGACGAAAATTTCGATGCGCCCTTTGGCAATGAGATACATACCGACACCGACTTCGCCTTGGCGGAAGACCGGCTCGCCTGCATGAAAGCGCCTCACATGCACTAAGCCTTCGACGAACCGAAGATCACGCTCGCTTAAGTCTTGAAACAGAATGTTCTCGCGAAGCACGCTCCGGACGTCGTCATCTTTTTTGCCGCGCCGAAAGAGATTGTCCCAGAGGTAATTCATGGTGTGATCTGATCCGCGTTTGTAAAAAGACTCGCGCGTGGAATCCAGCCTGTTGCTCCGCCTGGATAGGTCACTTGAATCCAGTCTTTTCTCGCTTGGCGAACGACGACTTCGAGACCTTCAAAAAGATCGAAGAGCGATGTGCTCGTGGTGTCGGGCAAAGCGCGTGCTTCGACTTTTTTAACGATGACTGTGGCTCGAAGATCGCCGTCATCGATGACTTTGCAGATCGTAAGTGTCAACAACACCAAGAAGGCCAGCGTAGTCAGTGCTGCAGCCAGCGGAAAAGCTGGGAGCGATTTTTCATCGAGAATCGCGCGTCGACGGGCTCCGACATACATAAGAACCAGCCAGCTTGCGATGAAGAAAACAACGGCCGTGAAGAGTGCGAATTGAATAGCGGAGCCGTAAACTAAAACGTCGGTATGAAGTGTCTCCCAAGTCTCAACATCGTGCGGAATATCGGCTCGTTCGAGTTTGCCGCGCGTGTAGTTCAGGGCGTACTTCGCCTGTGAATAAGTCGGGGAAAGAACTAATGCCTTGCGCCAGAATGCGATGGCAAGACCATTGTTACCCAGTCGTGCCTCGGTGAGGCCGAGGTCGTACCACGCGACAACTTGAGTCGGATCTTTCGCGAGCGTCTCGCGAAACCAAACACGTGCGAGTTTGAAGTCGTTCTTTTGAAAAGCCGCCAACCCATTCTGAAAAGCCTGAGCCAAAGTTGTGGGCGGGAGTGGAGTTGCCGAGATCTCGGGAGACGCTACGACGGGTGGAGCCGTGGGTACCG
>CAJYIL010000703.1 GCA_913774795.1 Pseudobdellovibrionaceae bacterium | reverse complement strand
TTGGGTCTGGAAAGGTTGGTCCGCCTTCGGCACCGGTCTCGTCGCCGCACTTTGGGCTTACGATGGCTGGAACAATCTACCGATGGCGGCTGGCGAAGTCCGAGACGCTCAAAGAAACGTGCCTCGCGCGTTATTTTTCGGAATGATTTTGATCCTTCTCATCTACGGTGCGGTGAACGTCGCTTACTTCTACGCGCTTCCTTTCGCTGAAGTCCTGACAGCGCGCTCACCTTTGAACTCAGGGGCTGGTGCGTTGCCGGTCGCAACGAAAGCCGCTCTCACGTTTCTGGGCGCGGGTGGCATTTCGTTTTTGATCGTCGCTTTCACGGTCTCGGCTCTCGGCGCGATGAACGGCTCCATTCTCACCAGCGCGCGCGTCCCATTCGCGATGGCGCAAGAGGGTGTCTTCTTCAAAAAACTTGCTTACGTGTCTCCGCGCACTCATAGCCCGATCGTTTCGATTCTCATTCAGATGGTGTGGGCTTGCGTGCTGGCGGTGTCGGGCAAATTTGATCAGCTGACCGACTACGTGATCTTCGGCTCTTGGGTGTTCTACGCGCTGTGTGCGGCGGCCGTGATCGTCTTGCGCATTCGCAAACCCGATCTTGTGCGCGGTTACCGTGTTCCGGGTTATCCGGTTGTTCCCGTGGTCTTCATCATCGTCTCGCTTTGCCTTCTCGCGAACACGCTTATGACTTCGCCTCGCGAATCGGGCATCGGTCTCGTGATTATCTTGCTGGGTCTTCCGGTGTACTGGTTTGGTTTCAGGAAAAAAGCGACAGAGCCTTAAGAGTTAAGCCCGGCGCCATCTGAGCGCTGACGCCGGGCTCATCTTTACGAATACTGAAGCGCTCTTGCGCGCCGAGTTCTTGCCGCCATGTTCGGGGAGCGGCGTGACCGCTTTTCGCGAACGCAATCGACCGCGTACTCACCGTTCTCCTTCACGAGGCCATGGACATCGGTCTCGAAGCCAGGGAAGTGCTGGTTGAACGCCCGCGCGAACTTCAAGTAGCGCACGATCGACGCGTTGATCACTTCTCCAGGGACGAGCAACGGGATGCCCGGAGGATAGGGCGTCAACATCACGGCGGTCGTGCAGCCTTCGAGGTCGTCGATTGCAATGCGGTCGATCTCCTCGTGCGCCATCTTCGCAAAGGCGTCTGAGGGTTTCATCGCCGGCACCAGCGGCGAGGTATACATCTCGGTCGTCATGCGAGCGACATCGTGCGCTTTGTAGGTCTCGTGGATCGCTTGGCAGAGATCTTTGAGTCCTGTTTCGGCGTACTGCGCATGCTTCAGCGCGAACTCCGGCATCACGCTCGCGATTTTCGCGTTCGCTTTGTAGTCGCGTGAGAACTGGCCCAGCTTCTGGAGAAGCGTTTGCCAGCGCTCGCGCGTGATGCCGATCGTGAACATGATGAAGAACGAGTAGAGCCCGCACTTCTCTACGATCACGCCGTTTTCGCACAAGTATTTCGTCACGATTTGCGCCGGAATTCCTTCGTGCGAGAAGGATCCGTCCATCTCAAGGCCCGGGTTCAAGATCGTGACCTTCAAAGGATCAAGCATGTTGAATCCGGGCTCGACCGCGCCGAAGCCGTGCCATGGTTCGTTCGGGTGGAGAAGCCACGCGTGCTGCGAAAGCTCGTTGGGCGTTGTCTCTTGCAAGCGCGGTGGTTCCCAGGCGCTGAACGGCAGGCCGCTCTCGCGAAGTTCGCCCCGGAACGCGAACGCTTCTTTCAGCGCGTCTTCCACGATCACCTGACCGCGGCCGTCGTCCATCATCGCCGCCGAAACATCGCACGAGGCGATGATCGAGTACTGCGGCGATGTCGACGTGTGCATCAAATACGCTTCATTGAAGAGAACGCGGTTGAGCTTTTTGCGAAGCGACTCCATCACGAGCACTTGCGATGCTTGCGAGAGGCCGGCGAGCGTCTTGTGCGTCGATTGTGTTGAAAACACGAGCGACTCGCGCATTCGTTCTCCGCCGATCGCGTGCATGTCATTGTAGATCGGGTGGAACGACGCGTGCGGAAGCCACGCCTCGTCGAAGTGAAGCGCGTCGATGTGGCCATCGAGCAAGTGCTTCAAGCGAGTAGTGTTGTAGAGCACGCCGTCGTAAGTCGATTGCGTGAGCGTGAAGATGCGAGGCTTGCGCCGTTTGTTTTTGATAAACGGATGCATCGCGATCTTGGCGCGAATCGTTTCGGGCGCAAATTCGCTGGCCGGGATCGGGCCGATGATTCCGTGGTGGTTGCGCGTCGGCATCAGGAAGACGGGTGTGGCTCCGGTCATCATGATCGCGTGCAGGTTCGACTTGTGACAGTTGCGGTCGACGACAACGATATCGTTCGGACCCACTTGCGAGTGCCAGACGATTTTGTTTGATGTCGAGGTGCCGTTCGTCACGAAGAAGAGGTGATCGGCACCGAAGATGCGCGCGGCATTGGCCTCGGCTTCGTAAGCGGCGCCTGTGTGGTCGAGGAGCTGGCCCATTTCTTCGACGGCGTTACAGATGTCAGCGCGGAGAAGGTTCTCTCCGAAGAACTCGCGAAACTTCGCGCCCACCGGCGCTTTCAAGAAAGCCTGACCGCCGGAGTGCCCGGGGCAGTGAAACGAATCAGCTCGGCGCTCGGTGTACTTCACGAGTGCGGAGAAGAAAGGAGCTTCTGTCTTCTTACTAGACTGAACATCCTGACCCACGATTTGCTTCTTCACGTTCTTCAATAGAGTGTTCCTCCGAGTGAGTCATGCAGACTCAAGCAATAATATGCGCATAAGAATCGTAATAAGCAAATAAAACGTTTGCGCGCGCATAAAAATGCTGTATGATGCATATCAAGTCAGACGTCGTGAGCGGGCGTGCAGACGAGAGATCGTCAAACATGAACGTGAACGTGAACCCGAACGTGTACGTTTAAAACGTACAAACGTAAACTTTAGGAGGCGCTCGAAGAGGTGAAGAACAAAACAGTGACCTGCTCCATCGTCGGAGCCCGAGGCTACGCCGGACAAGAAACCGCAAGACTTCTTCTCTCGCACCCTCACGCGCAATTGACGCATTGTTTTGCGACCTCTTCGTTCGAGCTGCCTTACCACCAAGCGAAAAACGTAAAGTGCCTCGCGCAGAGCGAGATCGAGAAGAACCAAACCGACATCGTCTTTTTGGCGACGCCGGCCGAAGTCTCGCTTGAGCTCGCACCGAAACTCATCGCGCGTGGCTCAAAGGTGATCGACTTGAGCGGAGCCTTTCGTCTGAAGTCGAACGACTACGCGAAATGGTACGGCTTTGAGCACACCGAGAAAGAGCTTCTCGAAAAAGCGGTCTACGGCCTCGCTCCTTTCGCAGGCCCCAGCTGCGGCGAGACGCTCGTGGCGAACCCAGGCTGCTACGCGACGGCAATTGAACTCGCGCTGATTCCGGTCATGCACCTTCTCGAAGAGGGAAGTGTCGTGATCGACGCGAAGTCAGGCACGAGCGGAGCGGGCAAAAAGGCGAGCGAGTCGATGCTCTTCACGGAAGTGGATGGTGAGTGCCTCCCTTACAAGGTGGGAAAGCACCAACATTATCCCGAAATCCAAGAGGCGATCGCGCAGCACACGGGCCGACAGCTCGACGCTCACCTGACCACATCGCTACTTCCGGTGCGACGAGGAATTATCGCCGGGATTTACGCGAAGACGAAAGCGAGCGAGACCGAACTCCGGCACGCTTTCGAGACTGCGTACGAGAGCTACTCGCTGGTGCGACTGACGAACGCGCCGCCCTTACTCAAGCAAGTTGTCGGCACGGGGCGAACTCACATTCACTTCGCGAAGCACGACGAGAAACTGTACCTCTTCAGCGCGATCGACAACCTCTTGAAAGGGGCCGCATCGCAAGCGATCGAGAACATGAACCGTTTGATGGACCGTCCTTTAGAAACAGGACTGGAGAACTTGGAGGCGCTCACATGAAATTGAACCGTACAGCTCTTCCCAAAGGATTCTTGGCGAGTGGCGTGAACTGCGGCGTTCGCCGTTATCGTCCTGACATCGGTCTCATCATCAGCGAGCAACCGGCGGTTGCAGCCGGCGTCTTCACTTTGAACGAAGCAGCCGCGGCGCCCGTGCGCTACACGAAAGCTCTTCTTCCGAGCGACAACGTCAAAGCGATTTTGACCAACTCAGGTCAAGCGAATGCCGCGACAGGCTCCGAGGGTGTGGAGAAAAACTTGATGATGGTTTCGGCGTGCGCAAAAGCGCTCGGTTGCGACATCAACCAAGTCTTGGTCGCGTCGACCGGAAAAATCGGCGACCAACTCGACACCGAGAAGATCTTGCCGGCAATGGGCGAACTCGTCGAACGCGCAAACGATGCGGCCGAGAGTTTCGCAACCGCGATCTTGACGACCGACCTAGTGCCGAAGACGGTGACGAAAGTGTTAAAGCTCTCGGGTGGCGACGTGCGCCTGACAGGGATTGCCAAAGGATCAGGGATGATCCACCCGAATATGGCAACGATGCTGGGCTACATCCTCACTGACGCCAAGATCACGAAAGAACACGCGGTCCAGCTCGTGAAGAAGACGGCTGACGTTTCGTTCAACATGATCTCGGTCGATGGCGACTCGTCAACGAACGACTGCTCGTTCTTGATGGCCAACGGCGCAAGCGGTGTCTCGGTTATGAACGACAAAGACACGCTCGCGTTTAACAAAGCCGTCGAGGAGATCTCGATCTTCTTGGCGAAGTCGATCGCGGCCGACGGAGAATGCGCAACGAAGCTGATCGAAGTCGACATCGTCACGCCTCGTGCGGCTTTGCGCGCTCGCTCAAGATCGCTCGAGCCTTTGATCTCGACTTTGATATCAGCCGCTTTCAACAGGGCTTTCACTTCTGCGCGGTCGAACTTGACGGGCTGACCTCTCTCGAAAATCGTCACGCCCTGTAGTTTGAGCGACATCTTA
>CAJYIL010000702.1 GCA_913774795.1 Pseudobdellovibrionaceae bacterium | reverse complement strand
CTTGCCGCGAATCTCTGGACGAACACGATTGAACTCAACGGTCGACCCGGAGTCGATGATGACGGAAACGGATGCATCGACGACATTCACGGGTGCGACTTCGGCGACTACGACGGCGATCCTTCTCCGCCTCGCACATCCCAAGGCGGGCACGGAACACACGTCGCCGGAATTATCGGTGCGGTCGGCGATAACGGAAAAGGTGGGAATGGTGTCGCGTGGCGCGCGCAGCTTCTCATCGCCAAAGGATTTGATGCCGGCGGTTACGCGGCGATCTCTGATCTGGTGAACACGGTCTATTACTCGATCAATAATGGTGCGCGCGTGATCAATTGCTCGTGGGGTGCAGACCGCGCTCCCACCATTGCCGAGCGTGAAGCGTTTAAATACGCACAAGATAGCGGCGTTCTCGCGGTCGTCGCTGCCGGCAACTCATCAATCGATGCCTCACGCACATCGCCGGCATCTCTCGACACCGTTATGACGGTTGGTTCGATTAATTCACACGATCAAGTGAGCGCGTTTTCGAACTACGGATCTCGCGTTCACGTCTATGCGCCAGGCGGTGATGCAGGCGTCGATGCAAACGAGTACATCACGTCAACCTTTCCTTCGAATCAGTACGGGCCTCTCCGCGGCACAAGTATGGCGGCTCCGTTCGTCACGGGCATTGCGTCTCTCTTGTTCGCAACAAACCCTCGTCTTTCCGCCATCGACGTGCGCGAGATTATTGTCTCAAGCTCCCGCAAGGTTACTTCGCGTTTTCCTGATGGAACGACGTCGATCATTCGCATTCCGGATGCGGCCGCCGCTCTCGCTTTGGCCGCAATTTATACGCCAACACCTTACGGTGCTCCCTCGCAGTCTTCGTCGCCGACCAATCAATCTCCGAAGGCAGATCACGCCACGCCCGACTTAATCGAAACGACATCAAGCACGAGTTGCGCGCTGAAGCGCGAACGCGTCCATCCAGGAACCCAAGGATTATTCTTTATGATCTTGCCGCTCATCGCGAGCGCGTTACTTCGGCGAAGAATCAAGCCGACTTCTTCAGAGATCTAATCGCGTGCGCGGCAAAATGCCGGCGAAAGGCTTCAACCTCGCGCGTTTCGACGAGGCCCAGAGCGTTGTTGGCCTCAAGGCGATCGACCTGGGGTCTCGATATCGTTGAGCCCTTTTTAAGATAGCGAATGAACTTGTGATTGCGTTTAAGGTGTAAGAAGAGGCTGAAGGTGACCGGCTCGTCCTCAGGCAGATCACGAAGGTTGATCGAGTGCATATTTTCTTCGTAAGGCTCGGTCTTCGCA
The DNA here is from genome assembly GCA_913774795.1 of Pseudobdellovibrionaceae bacterium. Classification (GTDB taxonomy): domain Bacteria; phylum Bdellovibrionota; class Bdellovibrionia; order Bdellovibrionales; family JAMPXM01; genus CAJYOV01. The sequence goes on along the minus strand of CAJYIL010000702.1, from coordinate 976 downwards.
ATCGGGTTCGTGACGTACACTTGGGCTGCGCCCATTTCGATCTTTGTCGATTGGGTCACGACCGAAAAGTCCGTTGAAACGAACGCGTCTCTCACGACGAGCATGTTGTCGAGAAAGATCGAGTGCGTTTGCTCGTTTTCGAATTCGATTCCGTGATCACGAAGAAGTGAGAAAAAGGCAATTTGCATTCGGTGAAAGAGCTCGTTTGCCGTTTGGCTCGCGTAGTTGAGGCTCACAACAAATGCGCAGGTCAGGCCTGGCGTTCTGAGCGAAACGAGTGCCGCCTGCGTGTGTGCCGTCAGCTGCGTGAGTTCGTCTTTGGGTGCTCCCGCCACGATCGCGAGAGCTTCATGGAGAGATCGCCGAATTTTCTCTTCCGTGGTCAACGCCATCTTTTCTGCGTCTGACAGGAGTGCGCCGATCACTGATCGCTTCTGCGGCGCTTTCTCGACGGCCCCTGGTCGTGGTGATGCCGTCGACTCCCCTTCATCTGTGCGCAATTGCTTGGCTTGCGCCTCGCTCGCGCGCTGACGGCGAGTCACGTCGTCTGCTCTTTGCTCTTGCGTGTCGAGGTCATCGCCGTCTCGCGCCTGATTCTCAGAGCGAGCTTCGGCTGACTTCGCTTCACCGACTTCAGCCTCTGGCGATTTCGTTTGAAGGTCTGCCGCTTTCTCGTTGCTCGAACTGATCTCTGGCGATGAACTCTCGGCTAATGGTTTCTCGAGTATCGCATCATTAACGGCCGCAGCAGCCTCATGAGTCGCCGCTGTCTTTGCCGCTGCCGCACGATTTTCGAGCTGAGCTTCTGCCGACGAAGTCTTTGCATCAGCCTTGCCTTCTTCTTTCGCTTTTTCGTCTAGGTTTCGGCGACGAGCTTTCGCTGCTTGCTCGAAGGTCATTCCCTTGCGAGTGGGAGCTGAATCGATCAGGCGCGGTCTCTTGGCCTGGGAAAGCTCTCTCAGACCCTGGTCGAGAG
>CAJYIL010000701.1 GCA_913774795.1 Pseudobdellovibrionaceae bacterium | reverse complement strand
TGATGGCGTCGAGTCCGTTACATGCGCCGATGGCGTTGTAACCCTGTGCTCGCAAAGCCGACACAAGCGCCTCGCGAACGCTCTCGTTATCGTCGGTAATCAGAATGTTGCGGCACTGAGATAGACTGGACACTTGCGCCCCTCCAGAACTCATTACACCACACAGAGGGCGCTCGATTTTCCTAGAGGTGGTGGAGAAGTTGAGTCCGGATAGTCACAATCCGTCTCAAGCGTTCCAAGCTCGGTTTAAGCAGGCCGAAACAGGAGCTGGACGCGCGACCGACCGCTCTCAGAGTTCATCAAAACCGTCGCTGAAGACGCCTCGAGAATCTCGCGCGCGAGGTAAGTAGAAAGGGTCGTGCGGCCATCATCGAAGACGCCTTCCACCGAGACGCTGATCTCGACGGTCGGAACCGGTAAGTTCGTCACCGTGATCTCGACCGATTCCCCGGGAAAAGCCGAGCGAATGGCGTCACCAGCCAAAATTTTAATCGTGCGCCGGATGGAGTCGGATTCGCCCATCGTGCAAACCGAGTCGCCCACGTTCGTAGTCAAGCTCACTTTGCGTGCTGAGGCCATGGCTTGAAGCACGAGCGCCGTATCGCGAACTTTCGCCGAGAGATCACATCGGCACAAAACGACGGGATCGCCATCGTCTTGTCGAGAAACTGCGCGAGCGAAAAATTGCACATCCTCGAGAGCTGAGATGAGGTCGGCTGACGCGGTCAAAGCGCGATTCGCGAAGTCGACCGCAGGGTCACCGGGCGGAAGGAGTGTGGGGAGAACCTGCAGATTCAGATCGATCCCCCCTACGATATTTTGCAGATCATGGGTCATGAGCCGCAAGAATTGCCCAACGTTATTCATCTTAAAAATTTCTCTCTGAGCTCGTGAAGGTCCTTGAAGGTCTCGATGACATTGAGAATGAAATCATCGGTGAGGCGTCGACGAATCTCGGCTTCGCCGTCTTCGAGTTCGAGCGTTTCGAATTTGAGCGTCTGTTCGACCAAGCCTTGCTCAAATTTGACGATGATTTTGTTGTTCCAGGCGAACAACGAAATTTTGCAGGCCGGATGAGCGATTTCCCCTAGGTTTCTCAAGTGGCTAATCTCGATAGAACGTAAGGCAAAATACCACCGTGACGGTAGTAGCGAAGTTCATTCGGAGTATCGATGCGGCAGCGAACCTTGAAGACGACCTCTTGGCCGTTCGGGCTTTTCGCATGGACGTTCAGGAGGGCGCCCGGCTTGAGTTGATCGAGTCCGTCGATCGTGATCGTCTCTTCGCCGGTCAATTTTGCGCCCTCGACGAACTCAAGCGGCAACACTCCCATGCCGACCAGGTTCGAGCGGTGAATTCGCTCAAACGACTCGGCGATCACGGCGCGAACTCCGAGCAGGCGCGTGCCTTTTGCGGCCCAGTCACGTGATGAACCCGAACCGTACTCACGACCCGCGATGATCACGAGTGGTGTGTTGGAGGCGTGATACTTCATCGCGGCATCGTAAATCGTCGTTTCGGTTCCTGATGGCCAGTGACGTGTGAAGCCGCCTTCTCGCTCGACGAGGCGATTGCGGAGTCGCACGTTCGCGAACGTACCGCGAATCATGACTTCGTGATTACCTCGGCGTGCGCCGTAGGAGTTGAAGTCATCACGCTTCACGCCGAGTGACGTCAGATACTGACCGGCCGGAGTGGAAGGGCCGATAGAGCCTGCCGGAGAAATGTGATCGGTGGTAATAAAGTCTCCGAAGAGACCGAGGATACGAGAGTCTCGAATCGTCACCGGCTGAGAGGGATCGCCCGCAAATTCCTGATCGAGAAACGGAGGTCGCTTGATGTAAGTCGAATCGTCCTTCCAGGCGTAAGCGGATCCGCCCGCGACCGGAAGACGCTGCCAATCTTGATCGCCTTCGAAGACGCTCCCGTACGACTTCGTGAAATCATCAGATGTGACATTCTTTGAGACGATTGAGGCCACCTCTTCGTCAGACGGCCAAATATCTTTAAGGAAGACGTCTTGGCCATCCGATCCGACGCCGAGCTTCTCGGTCGTCATGTCGATGTCGAGTCGCCCTGCGAGAGCGTAAGCGACGACGAGCGGAGGTGATGCAAGATAGTTCGCGCGAATCAGCGGGTGAATGCGGGCTTCGAAATTTCGATTTCCGGAGAGGACCGCGCCGACCGTGAGCCCACGATTTTCGATTTCGCTCCCGATGGCGGTGGGAAGAGGGCCGGAGTTCCCGATGCACGTCGTACAACCGTAGCCGACTAAGTTAAACCCGAGTTTGTCGAGTTCAGGCATCAAGCCTGCGTTGTTGATGTAAGCGGTGACGGCTTTCGAGCCCGGAGCAAACGACGTTTTCACGTACGAAGGAACTTTCAGGCCGCGCGCATTCGCCTTCTTCGCGAGGAGGGCCGCGCCGATCATGAGAGATGGATTCGATGTGTTCGTGCACGACGTGATCGCGGCCAAGACGACCGCGCCGTCTTTCAAATCGCCAGTGCCCGTCGAAGGCCCTCGCGCTTGAATTTGCTCGCGCAAGAATGCGGCGTACGAATCGCGGACCTTCGAGAGCGAAGAGCGATCGTGGGGCTTTGCCGGCCCTGCGAGCGAAGGCTCAACCGTTGAGAGATCGAGTGAGAGAAGAGATGTAAAATCCGGGAGCGGGGTCGAAGGCTCGTGCCACATGCCTTGCGCTTTGTAGTAGGCCTCGGTGAGGGCCGCATATTTGTTACGGCCCGTCAGTCGCAAGTAATCGACCGTATTTTGGTCAACCGGCCAAATTCCGCAGGTCGCCCCATACTCCGGGGCCATGTTTGAAATCGTCGCGCGGTTTGCGATCGAGAGCGCGGAGACTCCTGGTCCCGTAAACTCAACGAATTTACCTACGACACCGTATTTGCGAAGCATTTGCGTGATCGTCAAAACAAGGTCGGTCGCGGTCACACCTGGCTTGAGCGAGCCTTTTAGCTCAACGCCAACGACATCCGGGATGAGCATCGAGCAGGGCTGCCCAAGCATCGCGGCCTCGGCTTCGATGCCGCCCACTCCCCAACCCAGGACGCCAAGACCATTGACCATCGGCGTGTGAGAGTCTGTTCCCACGAGAGTGTCGCAGAAGACCCATTTTTCAGATCCCACATCTCCGTCCATTGCGACTCGCGCGAGGAATTCGAGATTCACTTGGTGGCAAATGCCGGTTGCGGGCGGCACGACTTGAAAATTCGAGAACGCCGTTTGGCCCCATTTCAAGAACTCGTAGCGCTCGGAGTTGCGCTCGTAATCGAAGCGCGCATTTTCTTTAAACGCTTGAGGTGTTCCGAAGGCGTCGACTTGCACCGAATGGTCAATGACGAGATCGACGGGCTGAAGCGGATTAATCTTCTCCGCGCGCCCGCCGCGGTCAGCGATCGCCGAGCGCATGGCCGCGAGATCGGCGACCACCGGCACGCCGGTGAAATCTTGAAGGAGTACGCGAGCCGGAGTGAATTGAATTTCGTAATCAGATGTTTTGGTCGGCGAG
>CAJYIL010000700.1 GCA_913774795.1 Pseudobdellovibrionaceae bacterium | reverse complement strand
CCATGATGCTGACCCGGAAACCACCGTTAACGGCCTCAGTGACGCGGCCTTCAACGGGCAACATCATGTCGAACGCATCTTCGAGATCGTCAGAGAGATTTTTGGCCGTTGGTTTCGGCGACATGATGATCTGCGAACCTTTGACGTTCGTGACGTAGAGATCCAGGAAGTCGCCGACTTTCACGTCGGTCTTTCCTTCGCCGTCGATCAAATCGGTTTTGAAAACGAGACCGTCGTTCATCGTGCCGGTCGAAACGAAGACTTCTTCTTTGCCAACCGTGAGAACTTCGGCGCGGATTTTGTCGCCGACGGAGAGCTTCTTCGATGCGCCTCCCATCGAGTCCTCAAACATCTTTGCAAAGTCGTTTGAGCCAGATTCGTTGTTATCATCGTCAAAAAGATCGCGCATGGGAGCTCCAAAGGAAATAAGGAGCCAAGAACCTAGCGCGGCCCTCCAAAACGGTCAATTCGGAGCGGCCAGAATCTCGCTCAAACGAGCATTTTGAACCCGATCGACCTCAGCTTGGCGGTCGCTTCGCTGGCGTCCGTACCCTGCCCACGCCGGTGACCCTGACTCGATCAAAAGTGAGAGAGCCTGGAGACTTTCTGGATGATCATCGGCAATGAAAACTTTCGTTTTCAAAATCGAAGCCCTGACATGACCTCCTTGGTGCGAACGACCTCAGCCGAGAGAAGTCTTGCGATGTCGGCAACGCCGGCGATGGCATCCGGCTGAAAAAGTGCGAGCGCGGATTTCGGCATCGCCGGGTTTTGCGCTTCGCGCGGGTCTTGAACGATCGTTTTTCCTCCGGCGCGATGGACACAGAGAAGCCCTGCCGCTCCATCCTGATTGGCGCCACTCATCAAAACCGCAGTGACGTCTGCGCGATAAACGTTAGCCGCCGACTCGAAGAAAATGTCGATCGAGGGCCGCGAGAAGTGAACCGGGGCATCCTGAGACAACGAGAGAAGCCCCTCTTTCTCGAATGCGAGATGATAGTCGGGAGCTGCCATCACGATGTCGCCCGGAGACAGGCGATGTTTGTCTTCGGCTTCGTAATAGCGGCTTCCCCGCCGAGCCCCGTAGATCAGTTCGAGATCCAGGCGCGGCCCGCGTGGCAGATGCTGAACGACAACGATCGGCGTCTGGAAGTTGGCGGGCAAGATTTTAAAAAAATCGCGTAAGGCTGCGACCCCGCCGG
>CAJYIL010000699.1 GCA_913774795.1 Pseudobdellovibrionaceae bacterium | reverse complement strand
CCGTATCCAGACGTATCGAGTCTCAAGCCTGATCCGTCATTCATCGTCAGACTGAACATCCCAAGGGAGTTGCGCATGTCTAGCGTCTGAATCTCCTCGTACATCAAACAATTGTTGGCGTCGGGAGTTCGAATCTGCATTTTGAATTGCGTGAATTGACCCGACAGTGGCGATCCGTCGGGCTTCATGATGCGGCCCTGGTAAGTCACTCCAGAATTGCCGCTGGCGCGAGCCGCTGAACCAATTGTGACGACGCAAACGAAGGTGGCGATCGCAAACCGAAGCCAACCAAGAGAAGTCGTAGTGATTTCATTTATCTTGCGCACAAGGGCTTTATCGGAAAACTGTTAAAATCCATTTAAGACTTTTTTTAGTCAGACGCGGGCCCGCGCTCTGGCTTCGATCCGGAAACATCCAGATGGTTGAAACTAGCTAGAACTCCGCTAGGAAGAAAACTCTTTTGATTTAGAAATAAAAGCGAAACCCCGCACCGGCGAAGAGACCACCTAGATCGAGCGTGCGAGTCCCGCCGCCGTTCGTTTTCAGCGTGTCACCCGAGGAATATGGTCCGGTGAACGTCGTGACGCTTTCCGGAGTCTTGAGTGAACTCACCCGCAAATAGCGATAGCCCGCATCGAAAATCAAAGTCGCGTGTTCAGCGAATTCGAACTCATAAGCGGCCGAGAGTGAAACCGCTGGCGCGGTGCCTTTTCCGGTCTCCGTGTGTTCAGACGGGACCGAAGGATAGGCCGCTTGTCCAGCTGGCTTTAGTTTATAAATGTTTTGGGTTGTCACTGACGCATAACCGAGTTGCGCCGAGACCAACAGACGCGATTCGGGATAAGCGCGAATGACGTAATCGAGCCCAACCTGCGGCAGAATCACCGTCACTTTCGAGTCGAGCTCGGTGTAGGGCGTGCCGTTCACTCCACCCGTGACTCCCGCCAGGCGCTTCGGAAGAAGGACTTCGCAAGAGACATGAAAAGCCGATGCGCCTCCGGCCCAGACCAGACCAAATTCGCCGCCGGCATTCGATGAGCGAGTTCCATCGAACGAGACGCCTGAACCCGATGAGTCCGCGTAAGAAGCGTCGCCTCTTACGGCAAGGCCGTACTCTCCGCGGATATAAGTTCCGAACCCAGGATTTTTGATATCGAATTGGGCGGCAAAGGCTGGCGACAACATCAAGAGCGCCAAAAGCCAACTCATTAAAGACCTTTCAAGTCGAGAACGAGTTGCGAGCGAGCACCCGAAACCGTCGCAAGCGAAAGGGAAACTGGCTTCTTCATCACGAGCGTGAGATTGGTCGTTTGATCTTGCGGATCCATGGTCATGTCGCTCGAAGCGACGAGCTTCGATGAGGCTAAAGCCTTCTTCAACTGCACCGGATCAATGCCCGTCTTCGTCACTTGCGAAAGATCGATCACCACTCGCGATCCACCTCGATCGAGCGCGACTTGAAAGAAGCCGGGCTCTCCCTTCCAGACTTTTCCGAAGCGGTCTCCGTACGAGAGCACGATGCGTTCAGACGCCGATGACGGCAGCTGCGCAAGCGCGACCGAGAGGAGGCTAAACTCCTCGTTGGCTCTTCCTCCGTTCGCGAGCGATCCCTCGCGCACGCTCAATGCGCTTCCCGGTTTCACGTGAAGAGGCGAAGGCATGGCGAATGAGACCGCGGAGAGCAAAACAAAAACGATGTTCATGAAAGACAGGTTAGAGCGAAAGCCCCCACTTGTCCTCGCGACCTAGGTCCAGGGTCCAAACGCGACCAGGGAAATGCTTCCTAAAAAAGCCTGAACTTCCGTAAAAAGTCGTTTCCCAACTCCAACCAATCGCGCTCAAGAAGGCACGCTCTTTGGAACCTCGAAGCAAGCCCCCCAAACAAGGCCAAGGAAGATTCAAGATGAAAAAGCTCGTTCTCGCCCTCAGCTGTCTGACCCTCCTCGCCGCTTGCGGTAAGGGAAATAGCTCCAACGGCCAACCCGTCGATCCGGGTCAAGGATACGCGGCCGTCGATCTTCCGCCGGAGTGTCAGCAAGCGGCTCCGACCGCTCTTCCTTACGAGTACGAAACAGCCGGTTGCTCACCGTACAAGTGGAGCAACGGGCGCTTCAGAAATAATGGCTGCCCTCGCAACACATTCGCGGCGTGCGCAACCGGCGCCGGCATGATCTGTGTTCCGCGCGATGTTTACGACTCTCACCAGGTGGCTTGGTACAACTACCAAGACGGGAATCGCCGTTCGCAGTTCTGCGGTTATCAAGGACAGTATGATCGCGGCACATGCTCTTACCGCGCAATTCCCGGAGCTGGGACGATCGGCCGCGCTTGCATCGTCGGCGCAAACGACTGTGGTTTTGGCCGCTGCCAACCGCTGAATATGCGTCGTGATGACGACCGTCGACCGAACCGCCGCAATCGCGGCCTAGGCCGTCGCGGCGGACCTTCTCAGATGCGCCAAATCGGCATTTGCGTTCAGTAAACGAGACCCTAACATGCCGCCCCATCCGTCGCTGATGGGGCCGTGAACGTGCTAATAAAGAGGGATGAATCCTCTACTTCAAAAATCGACTCTCCGTCACGGCGCCTTCCCTTTCGATCAACTGAAAAACGAGTATTTCGAACCGGCTCTCGTCGAGAGCTTGAATGAAGCGCGCGCGAACATCGAACGCATCCGCAACTCAAACGAAAAGCCGACGTTCTCGAATACGATTCTCGCTCTGGAAACAGCGAGCGAAGCGATGAGCCGGGTGACGACGGTGTTCTACAATCTCGTTCACGCCGATACGAGCGATGAGCGTCAAGCACTTGCGCAAAAGTTTGGCCCGATGCTCGCCAGCTTCTCATCGGATGTTTCGCTGGATCCGAAAATTTTCGATCGCGTAAAAAAAGTCTGGGAGCAGAAAGACTCTTTGAAGGATGAAGACTATCGCCTCACCGAGAAGACTTACAAAGACTTCGCACGAAACGGCGCGCTTCTCTCAGACGACAAGAAAGAAGCACTGAGAAAACTCGATCAACAGCTCTCGACCGTCAGCCCGCAGTTTAGCGATAACGTTCTGAAAGCGACGAATGCATTTGAGATGTGGATCACCGATGCGTCTGATCTCGCCGGTCTTCCGCCGAGTGCGGTCGAAGCCGCCGCTGAGGCCGCGAAAGAAAAAGGCAAACCGGGTCAGTGGCTCTTCACTCTTCAAATTCCGAGCTACATGCCGTTTATGACGTATAGCGAGCGTCGACCACTTCGCGAAAAAATGTATCGCGCTTATTCGAGCCGTGCGTTTCGCGATCAGTTCTCGAACGAAGCTCTTACGAAACAAATCGCGCAGCTCCGTCACGACCGTGCGGTTCTTCTCGGTCAGCAGTCTCACGCCGAGTTCGTTCTTCAAGAGCGCATGGCAGAGACGCCTGATAAAGCCCGCAAGTTTCTCGAAAACATTCTCGTGAAAGCAAAACCTGCCGGCGCGCGTGATCTTGAGCAAGTGAAGGCCTTGAAACTCGCGGAGACCGGCGACGCTGATTTTCAGTCTTGGGATTACGCGTTCTGGTCGGAGAAGCTCAAACGCAAACTTCACAGCATCGACGAAGAAGAACTGCGTCAGTACTTCAAACTGGAAAACGTCATCGAAGGTGTCTTCGAACACGCTCGTCGTTTGTACGGTCTCGACTTTAAAGAAGTAAAAGATATTCCGGTTTATCATCCCGACGTTCGCGTCTTCGAAGTGAACGAAACGGGCGGTCGTTTCATCGGTCTTTTCTATACCGATTTCTTCCCGCGCGCATCGAAGCAAGGCGGCGCTTGGGCGTCGAGCTTGAGAGATCAAGGTCTTCAGGGCGGAGTCGTCGAACGTCCGCACGCGACGATCGTGTGCAACTTCCCGAAATCAACTCCGACAACGCCGAGCCTTCTCACACTGAACGACGTCAGAACACTTTTCCACGAATTCGGTCACGCTCTCCACACTCTTCTCTCCGATGTGAAGTATGTGTCGCTTGCGGGTACGAGTGTCTATTGGGACTTCGTCGAACTCCCGTCGCAGATCATGGAGAACTGGGCGCTCGAGGAAGAAGGCCTTTCTCTTTTCGCGAAACACTACAAGACTGGCGCCCCGATCCCGAAAGAGCTCATCGAAAAAATTCGCGCAAGCTCGCGCTTCCAATCGGGCTGGATGACGATGCGCCAACTCACGTTTGCCCTTCTTGATCTGGCTTGGCACTCCGCCGACCCGACCCAAATTGTCGACGTGCAAGAGTTCGAGCAGCGAATCACGGAGCCGACGACTCTTCTGAAGCCGCCAGCGACAAACAGCATCTCGACGAGCTTCTCGCATATTTTCGCGGGCGGTTACTCGGCCGGCTATTATTCGTACAAATGGGCGGAGGTGCTCGATGCCGACGCGTTTGAACTTTTCAAGGAAAAGGGCCTTTTCAATCAAGAAATCGCTTTCAAATTCAGAGACAACATCTTGTCTCGCGGCGGAACAAAGCATCCAATGGAGTTGTACAAGGCGTTCCGCGGGCGCGAGCCAGATCCGGATGCTTTGTTGAGACGGGATGGGTTGATCTGACGGCGGAACGTTTTAAACGATCACGATCACGATCACGTTCACGTTCGTGTTTTGGATTTTTAAATTTTGGGGATGAATGGCGCGGGCATCTAGTAAGGCAGCAGCGGTGAAGAAGACGTCGGGCAAGAAGGCAGTGTCGAAAGGGGCGTTTGCGCCGAAGACTATTGCCATTATGTATCGGCCTGACACCAAAGAGGCGATTCGGCAGGCGAATGAGCTGGCGGTTTGGCTTGATGAGCAAGGGTTCACCGTTTATTCGGCGATCAATCAGGAGTTAAAAAAGCCCGCTCACAGACTCACGCAAGCAAAACTCGATGAACTCGATTGGGTGATCGTGCTGGGCGGTGACGGAACTTACTTGGGTGCCGTCAGAATGCTCGAAGGCCGCCAAATTCCGATTCTCGGCGTGAATATGGGTTCGCTCGGCTTTCTGACCGAAGTACGAGTCGAAGACTTATACAAAGCCGTCATCAGCACGCTTCAGCACAAGAACGAATTCCGCAAGCGCAGCATGCTCTCAGTTCAGGTGAAGCGCGCAGGAAAACTCGCCCACGAGTACGTCGCCCTCAACGATGCCGTCATCGAGCGAGGATCAAACACGCACCTCATCAACATCGAAGTCTTCAACGAGATGCAACTCGTGGCGGCCGTGAAAGCTGACGCGCTCGTGGTCGCGACGCCAACCGGGTCGACGGCCTACAACCTTGCGGCCGGCGGACCCATCCTCCACCCGGACGTCAACGCCATCGTAATGACTCCTGTGTGCCCGCACGCGCTGACGAGCCGACCGCTCATCTTCCCGGATGACCAAAAACTCAGCTTTAAACTTGTCACTCAAGATAAACGCGTCGTACTCACAGTCGACGGCGTGAATCGCGGCGAAATCACGCACAACGACGAAATCGTCATCACGAGAAGTCAGATCGACCACTTCGTGATCCGCAAGCCGTCGGCGAATTACTTTACGCTTTTGCGCGATAAATTGGCATTCGGCCAGCGCGCATAAACAGGAGCACGAGAGATGCTTTTAGAACTCAAAGTTTCGAACTTCGCGATCATCGACAACGTGAACATCCATTTTAAAAACGGATTGAACATCTTGAGCGGTGAAACCGGAGCCGGAAAATCGATTCTCTTAAAATCGCTCGGTCTTTT
>CAJYIL010000698.1 GCA_913774795.1 Pseudobdellovibrionaceae bacterium | reverse complement strand
AGTCTCGTCACGATCAACAAGAATCTTCAGCTCGAAAACGACGTCAAGTATCCTCTCGTGCTGATCGTTCGTGCGCCGATGCGCCGGATGGACCGCGAGCTCGCCGAACCGGATACAAAGAGCCGTTCGCTTGAGCGCATCGCCGAGTCTCTCGCGCAAGCGAACACGAAGCGCATCTTCAAAGGCGATTTCGTCAACCAATCGAATATCGGAGCGGGTGGTGAGTTTGTCGACTTCGGCCTTTTCACTGTCGTGAATGGCTTTGTTCCGGCGATCAACTACCTGAAAGTCACTCCGTTTAAAGAAACTTCGCGTCTTTTCCCGGATCACAAACTTGTCTCTGAGACCTACCGTGGGGCGATTGGCTTTCACCTCTTGAGCCAATTGGGTCTCGAAGAGAGTCGATTGAAAAATACATTCGGCGAGAATTTCCGTTCAGACAAATTGATGTCATTCGCCGATCGTTTCATCGCGGTGATGTATGGCGAGAACAAAGAAATTAGCGCCGAGGACAGCGGTGTCGAGAAAGCCCGTGAGCTCGACGGCAATTTCAAGTTGCACCGGCTCTTCCGTACCCTCGCGTATGACGTGTTAACGTCGAATGAGTCGAACGAAATCTTGACGGAGAAGCTTTACCGCCAGGCCTTACTTCTCAACACGCAGCCCACGGCTGAGTTCGAAGCGAACTTTAAAGCGTTTGCCTCATCAGCGATTGCGCTGATTCGCCAAGCGACTTTCGAAGTGCGTGCGCAATCGGGCTATGCCGAGCGCGTTCACAAGATCGCGGAGTTCAAGAACCGCGACGTCCGCTTCCTCGACAAGAGAACTTTGCGTGAGTGGTCGGTGGACGTGATGGAAGACTACGTTCGCACGAAAAACCCGCTCGTCGTTCAAAACGCCATCGATCAGGCGCTGGATCACGCGAAGCTCAGCTCAAACGATTTCTCGACATCGCAAATGCGCGTGACCGCTGACACCCACGCGACGTACCTCGATCTCAAGGCCTACGCCGACGCCAACGGGAAACACGGGCTCTTCAACTATCCGGAGTTCGCGCTCCTCGATGCTCAAGCGCCGCGCTTCTTCCGCGTCTCAACTGACGGCAAGGCTTCGTTTGCGACCGTGCGCGGTGAGTTGGTCGAAACAACGTTGGGCCGTTACT
>CAJYIL010000697.1 GCA_913774795.1 Pseudobdellovibrionaceae bacterium | reverse complement strand
TGACGTCAGGTCCGAATGCCTGGAAGAAAGTGGAAGCGCCGATGATCGCGACGATGAAAGCGCGTTCAGCCGCGCGTGTCGCGAAGTCGACCGAGTTCACGAAGATCACGGACGATCTCAAAAAGGCGAAAGACCGCAACAAGGTCATCAAACTCTCGGAGGCGTTGAAAGACACCAAAGAGAAGAAGGATGAAGCGGACAAGAAGAAGGACCTCAATAAAGACGCGAAGACGGCTGAGTACCTGAAGAAGCCAGACATTCAAGAAGCGGCGAATATCGCGGCTGACCTTCTGGCGCTTCAGAGAGGGATCACTCTGACCGACGCGACGCCGGTCAATTCGGAGAAGAAGACGCGTTAATCACGCGCTCAACGTTTCTCACGGAACGCCTGCTCGAAAGAGCGGGCGTTTTGCTTTTGGGGCTTTGACGGCGTGCGTGTTTCGGAGGCATTTGCCTCAGGAAAACCCAGGGCTCCGCGGGGCGAGCGTTGACTCTGGTTTTGCCTCCGTTTTACTTTGCCTCATGCGTAAAAATCAGGTCTCTAAGAAGAGTTCTAAGATGCCGGTCGCGATGGCCAAATCGAAGCCTGCGGTCGCTCCGAAATCGGTTACGATTTCGAACAAAATGACGCTCCCGAAAGAGCTTCAAAAGAACATGCTCGATCTCATGATCAAGTCGCGTGTTCTCGAAGAACGTCTCATCAAAGTTTACAAAACAGGTGACTCGTTTTTCTGGATCGGTGGACCGGGTGAAGAAGCGTTCGGCGTTTCTCTCGGCCTCTTGATCAACAAAGGTCAGGGCATTGATCACGACTTCTTGCACCTCCACTACCGCGCTTCACCGACTCTCGTGACGCTCGGAATGTCGATGCTCGATGCGATTCGTTTGACGATGAACCGCGCGACCGACGTCTCGACCGGTGGACGAAACTTCTGCGGTCACTATTGTTATCCGCAGTGGAACGTGACGCCAATCACATCTCCTCTCACAGTCCAGTACGGCTTCGCGATCGGCACCGCTTTGGCGCAACGTCGTCGTCGCCCGAAAGGCAATCGCGCGATCACGATCGTGACGGGTGGAGACGCCGCATCGGCGGAAGGCGATTTCGCATCGTCGCTCATCTGGGCTTCGCGTCCGGGCAACGAACTCCCGATGTTCATCACGATTCAGAACAACCGTTGGGGAATCTCGACGTCGTACGATTCGCAGCACGGTGAGAAACACGTCAGCGACCGTGCGAAAGCGTTCAATATCCGTACGGCCGTCATCAACGGAAATGATCCGATCGAGTGTTACCTCGGGATTCAAAGCGAGATGGATTACATCCGTCGCTCGGGCAAACCCGTTTGCGCGGAGTTCGAAGTTTCGCGCCTGTTCGGTCACTCGTCGGCCGACGGCGCAAACCGCCGCCAAGAGCACGATCCGGTTCCGGCGTTTGAAAAGCGCATCATCGATCAAAAGATCATGACATCGGCCCAAGTGAAAGAGCTCTGGGATAAGTACGAAGAGGAATCGGTTCGCGCCGCTGATCAAGCGCGGAGCGAAGCCGGCCCGACCCGCGAGAGCGTTTGGGAAAACGTTTACGTCGGTAACGAAAACGCAGACTGGAGAAAGTTCTAATGGCGAGCATGGCACAGGCCATTCGAATGGCCCTTCACGTTGGTGAAACGAAACTCGGCGTCACCGACATTTTCGGCGAAGACGTTGGTGCTCCGCTCGGCGGAGTTTTTACCGCGACTCAAGGTTTGAAGAACGCGTGGAACTCGCCGCTTGATGAGCGCGGGATCATCGCGGCCGCAATCGGCCTCGGTCTCGCGGGCGACCGCTGCGTCGCCGAGATTCAATTCTGCGATTACATTTTCAACACGATCGATTTGCTCAAGATGGCGGGAAACACGCTTTGGGCTTCGAACGGTCAGTACAACATGCCGATCGTCGTGATGACTCCGGTGGGTGCGGGCATTCGCGGTTCGATCTATCACTCGCACTCGTTCGACGCTTTGGCGACGCGTTTGCCAGGCTGGAAGATCGTGTGTCCGTCGACTCCGCTCGATGCGTACGGGTTGATGCTCTCGGCGATCGAAGACCCAAATCCGGTTCTGTACTTGAAACCAAAGGCTCTCATGCGCGTTCGCGGTGAAGAGTTAATCCCGGGTGAGCCAGCCGATGAGAAAACGTTGAAAGCGATGATCGATGCGCCCGTTCAAGGCGATCGTTCTTCGTGGAAAGCAAAATGGCCGGAACTCGAAGAGTACAAGGTGCGAATCGGCGAAGGCAAAATCACGCGTGAAGGCGACAAGGCGACGATCGTTTCTTACGGTCGCACAATGCCGCTCTGTAATCGCGTCGCGGATATGCTCCGTGAAGAGGGGACAGCGGTCGAGGTCATCGACCTTCGCTCTTTGTATCCGTACGATTGGCAAATGATCAAAGCGTCGGTCTCAAAGACGGGCAAAGTCTTGTTCGTAAACGAGGATACCGAAGTGACGAACTTCGGTGAGCACTTGGCTTACCGGGCGACGACGGAGTTGTTCTACGAGCTGATGGCGCGTCCGCGCGTTTTGGCGGGCAAGAACTTGCCGGGCATCGGGCTTCACCCGAACCTCGAAGAAGCCTCGGTTCCACACCTCGAAGACATCATGCACGAGATGCGTGAGCTTTTGGCTGAGGTTCCTTAATGAAAATCAAAGCGAAGGCGAAACCGGAGTTCGACAAGTATTGGTACTACCGCAACTCCGTGCAAGCTCCGGATAACGACGTTCAGTTCTTGCGCGAAACATATAAAGAAATTCGCGGAAAAGATCCGGTCACTCTTCGCGAAGATTTCTGCGGCACGTTCGCGATCTCGTGCGAGTGGGTCAAGATGGGTTCGAAGTTCAAAGCCTACGGAGTCGATCTCGACTCCGAGCCGATCTTGTACGGCCTTTCGCACTACCTGCCACAACTCGCGCCCGCGCAGCGCGAACGCGTAAAGATCCTTCAGGAGAACGTTCTCAATCCGGGATTACCGAAAGCTGATGTAATCGCGGCGATGAACTTCTCGCACTTCATTTTTAAAGATCGTTCAGTGATGAAGTCGTACATGCACAACGCGTATGCGACTTTGAACTCGGGCGGCATTTTCGTTTGTGACGTCTTCGGCGGATCTCAGTGCTATGAAGCAAATGAAGAAGCGACTGAACACAAAACGCACACCTATTACTGGGATCAGGAAAATTACGAGCCGATCTCGGGCAATGCGCTCTTCCACATCCACTTCAAGCCCAAAGGTCAGAAGAAGATCGAGAAGGTCTTCACCTATGACTGGCGACTGTGGTCGATTCCTGAGCTTCGTGAAATGTTGCGCGAGACCGGTTTCAGGAAAACGCATGTGTACTGGGAAGGCACCACCCGAAGTGGCGAAGGGAATGGCATCTTTACGCGCTCGGAAAAGGGTGAGGATTGCCAGGCCTGGATCGCTTACGTCGTGGGTGAGAAGTAAACTGTTTTAATCTAGCACGTTTTTTTAAACTGAGTCACTTTGAGAGTGGCGTGCGCGATGACGTATTCACGACTTGTTAAAATTTGGTGGACCCTTCGCCGATGGATGATCAGCGAGGGGTTAAATGCCAAAACGGCGTCTCGAATTAGTCGACAAATACCGAATTCCGGCTGTTTTTTCGAGCCCGGCTTTGAGGGACGTCGCCGCACTCGCGACCGAGGTCGCCAAAGTGCCGATGGCCGCGATCCAGCTGGTCGACGACGATCAAGTGATTCCGCTCGCCATGATTGGCGGAGTTCCTGAGCCCATTCCGCGCAGCGCGGCTTTTTGCGATCGGACGATCGTCGAAAACAAGCCTCTCGTTATTGAGGACCTCTCAAAAATTGAAGCCTATTTTGATCATCCTCTCGTCGCGCGTGGCCCGAGGTTTCGGTTTTATGCGGGCTGGCCTTTGATCGCGCCGAGCGGGGATGCGATCGGCACACTCTGTATTTTAGATTATCAGGCTCGTTCATTGAACGAGGATCAAATTCGTTCGCTCGAGCGTTTGTCTCGAGTTGCCATGGGCATCATCGATGCTCAACTCAATGCGCGCGCACAGCAAGAGGCTGAGCGAACTCTTGAGAAAGAACGCGCCTTCTTGGCAGCCGTTCTCGAAAATCTCGCCGACGGCGTCGTTGCCTGTAACGCTGAAGGCCAACTCACCTTGTTCAATCGGGCGCTCAAAGAGTTTCACGGGCTTGATTCAAATAGCCAACTCGATCCCTCTGAATGGTCACAGTACTACAGACTTTACAAAGCTGACGGCGTGACTTTGATGGAGATGGCGGACGTTCCGCTCATACGGATTCTGAATGGTGAGCTTTTGCGCGACGTCGAGATGGTGATCGTGGCGCGCGATCAAACCCCAAGACGGTTCTTGGCGAGCGGCCGTGCCCTCTACGACAAAACAGGTCGCAAGCTCGGGGCTGTGTGCGCGATGCACGACGTGAGCGAAATCAAAAGTAAAGAGCGCGATCTCGTCGAAACAAACGAGGCGCTCCGCGCGGCCACGGCCGCGAAGTCTGAATTCTTGGCGAACATGTCTCACGAAATTCGCACTCCGCTCAATGGAATCGTGGGAATGACGGCCCTCCTGATGGAAGACGCGGTCGACGAGAGTTTGCGTGAGAGTCTGCAGGTCATCCAATCATCGGCCGAAAATCTGAACGCGATCGTTGGTGATGTGCTCGACTTCTCGAAAATCGAAGCGGGCATGATGGAAGTGGAAAAGCGCGATTTCGATTTGCGCGATCTTCTTATTGATATCGCAAGAAGCTTCACGCCTCTCGCAAGCAAGAAGAGAATCGAGCTGAGAACGCGTTTGACAGGCGACAAATCGATTTGGGTCGTCGGCGACTCGGTTCGCATTCGCCAGATCGTGATGAATCTGGTTTCGAATGCTTTGAAATTTACGTCGTCAGGGTTTGTTGAGATTGAGCTTTCGACGGATTTCGATGACTTGGAAGGCGTTCACGCAAAAATCAGAGTGAGAGATTCGGGTATCGGGATCGACCAGGAAACGGCGTCGCGGCTCTTCAAACCGTTCGCTCAAGCCGATGCTTCGACGACCAGAAAATACGGCGGCACGGGGCTCGGTTTGTCCATCTCAAAGCGACTCGTCGAGCTTATGGGCGGAGCCATCGGCGTCGAAAGCGAGATTGGTCGCGGAGCGTGCTTCTGGTTCTCGTTAAATCTGCAACTCGGCGGAGAGAAAGGCTCGCAAACGGCGATACTCCTCCCTGAAGCGTTGCCGAATCTGAGAGTTCTTCTGGTCGAAGACAATTCGGTCAATCAGCTTATCGCGACACGCATGCTGAGCCGGATGGGACTCGAGGCGGATGTCGCCAATAACGGAGTCGAAGCGATCCATGCGACGAGCCAAAAAGAGTATGACGTCATTTTAATGGATTGTCAGATGCCGGAGATGGATGGATACCAAGCAACGACCTACATCCGGCGAATGCGGAACCCGAACGCTCAAATTCCGATTATCGCGATGACCGCGAACGCGATGAAAGGCGATCGTGAGCGATGCATTGAGGTCGGCATGACCGACTACATCAGCAAACCATTTAAGATCGAAGAACTCAGAGAGAAGCTGAACCGCTTGCGCGCGTCTCGGGACGCTGCCTCGTAAGCGCTTACGCGAACTAGTTTTTCTTGTCGATGAGTTCGATTTTGTATCCGTTCGGATCTTCAACGAACGCGATCACGGTTGTTCCGTGCTTCATCGGACCAGGCTCGCGAGTCACTTTTCCGCCGGCTGCTTTGATTCGCTCGCAAGTGCCGTAGATGTCGTCGGTCGCGAGCGCGACGTGTCCGTAAGCATCTCCGAGAGTGTAGGAATCTCGATCCCAGTTGTAAGTGAGTTCGATCGAGCCGCCTTGATCTTTATCTGGGCCGTACCCGACGAACGCGAGGGTGAATTTGCCCTCTGGGTATTCGCGCTTCGACTGAAGCTGCATGCCGAGAATCTCGGTGTAGAATTTGAGAGACTCGTCGAGATTATTCACGCGAAGCATGGTGTGTAGAATGCGCATCACGCGTTCTCCTTGAGTTGTGCCATTGTGAAGAGCGCGTGCACTCGAAGCTTCGCTTCATCGATCTTTTGCGTTTGTCCTTCGCTTCGATCGATCACGCACAAGACATCGTCGATGATCGCGCCTTCGGATCTGAGGTCATTTGCGCTGATCACGACTTGTCCGCCGGTTGTGATGACGTCTTCTATTAAAGTGAGACGCTTACCTTTGATGGCGGGGCCTTCAGCGAACTTGCAAGTTCCATATTCTTTTGCGGTTTTGCGAACGAAGACGACGGGGATACCGGTCTCGAGGCTGAGCGCCGTCGCGATCGGGATGCCACCCATTTCGAGCGCTCCAAGATACTCCGTGTTTTTAGGAATTTTTGGCGCCAGTTGCTGGGCAATTTCGCGGAGGAGTTTGGGGTCAGATTCGAACTGGTATTTGTCGAAGTACTCGGTCGACGTCTTACCTGAGCGGAGCAGAAACTGGCCGGTGAGGTGAGCGACGTCGTAAACGCGTTTGGCGAGGGTCATGTGGTTCCTTTCAGACTCCAGTCGGCGTGGCATAGATATGGCTAACACTTACGAGGTGGGCAGTTCTAGCGATGAAACGGCCCGTTATTGCACCAGTTACGGAGATGGGTCATGGCCGCACGTTATCAACAACCACCGCGAGAAGAGGCGCCGCGCTCGATCTGGAGCACGACGGGCATCTTCATTGCGTTAGGGGTTTTGACGGCGCTGATGGGCCTCTTGCTCTACGGCGCTATTCAGGGTGTCTCTTCGCCGGGCCCGATCGCGGGAGAGCGTCTGCCGGCTCCGCTGCGGGCCAATCGCTAATCCTTCGGAAGTCGCGCGCGATCGTGCCACGAAACACCATGTTCGAGCGCTTGTTGAACGAATCCCACAGACTCGTAAATCTTGATCGCATGGTAGCCGGGATCGGCGCACATCACGAGAGTCTGCGCTTCGCCGCTAGCAAGCGCTTGCTTTGAGACTTCGTAAACGAGCGTCTGGCAGTATCCTTTTCGCTGATGCGCCGGATGAGTCGCGACGCTCTGAAAGCGGCCGAGGCCGTTTTTGTGGAAGAGGCCCAGGCTCGTCACGAGTTGGCCGTCGATAAATCCGCCGTACCAGTGGCCGAGACCGGCGGCTTCCATGGCGCGGTAGCGTTTCGATTGATTCGTGATGAACTGAGCCCACTCGGCGCGCGGGAGGTCGGGTGTTGAAATCGAGAGTTCAACTTCAAGAACGTCGTCCCAATCTTCGTCGGTTTGAAGCGTGCGAATTGTTAGAGCGTCGTTGTGTTTTTTCGGTCTAATGACTTCGCTCGCGGTGAGGGCGGCCGTCGACTCGAGTTTGTAGCCGTTTTCGAGAAACTTCGAGAGATCGCCTTTCTCCGGGGATTGCCACGCGAATGTTCGGTGATAGATCGCGGGGTTCGTGAACTCGCGATCGAAATCTGAGATCCAGCGATCAAAATCTTCTGCGTCGGGCGCATTGTCGTAGACGAGTAGGTTGCCCCAGAAGTAGTTCGGATTTGTCAGCGAGTGCATGGCGATGTGCGAGCCACGATCGTAAACGGCCCCGTCGAACTCGAGGAAGATGAGAGTTGAGCGAAGGCCTGGGGAGCGGAGTTTCATTGCGTCGACGTTTGCGTGCGCTCGAGTTGGCGGCCATCGCGTGAGTAGCGAGTGAAGATCTCGGTGCCGCCGCGGACGATGCGGGTCGCTTCGACTTCGCCGCTCGCGTAGTAGTAAACCGAATAAGAATTCTGTGGATCGATTTGGTGCATGATCTGTTCGACTTGGCCGTCGGTGTTGTACCAACGATCGACAAGTTGTCCGTTGGCGAGCTGCGCCTCCTGCGCGCGAGCAACACCGTCGGGCGAATACCACGCCGTGATGCTGCCCTCAGGGGTTTGGTAATCAAGTTGATCCATGTTCTGTGGATTCACGGACCACTGTCCGAAACCATCAGGTAATTCCGGCAGATCAAAGAGACGATCGGCCTTGAGTTCTAGGTTATCGATCGCGCTGAGGCGCTCTTGAGAGTCGCGCAGGTCGCCGTTTGCATCGGTCGTATCTCGCGGTGCCGGTGCGGGAGCGGTCGCCGGAACAAGATCGTTTTGTGTAGGAGCCTTCAGCGGTGCTGCTGGAGCCGGAGTGGCGACAGTCGGCAGACGGTGCTCGGTTGCGGAGACGTTCGCGCGAGGGGCCTGGGTTGCTTCTGGAAGTGCCGGAGCGCTGACCAAAGAGGCTGAGTCGTTGAGTGCAATCGGTCGTCGGGACGCGCGCGACGTTTCGTAGAGCGCGGTCGCCGCTCCGACCGAAAGAAGGCCCATGAACAGAATGAGTTTCTGGCGCGAATCCATCGCGATCAGTTTTAGCACTTCTCGCGCGTGACGTGCCGAGTTTCGAAAATAAAAAAAGGCGCCCGCGTGGGGCGCCTTTTCACAGCTTAAGACTTGAATGTCTGAAGGCTTACTTCTGTTCGGCTGCGCGCTTTTCTTGGTACTTCTTCGCGAGTTCTTCTTGGATTCCGCGAGGAACCGGAGCGTAGCGCGAGAATTCCATCGAGAATTCGCCTTTACCTTGAGTCGCCGAGCGAAGATCTGTCGAGTAACCGAACATCTCCGTGAGCGGAACTTCGGCGTCGACCGTGACTGATCCCTCGATCGTCGTCGTCCCTTGGATCATACCGCGGCGCTGGTTCACTTGGCCCATGATGTTGCCCTGGAATTCTTCTGGGGCTGTCACCTGGAGCTTCATGATCGGCTCAAGCGCTGTCGGTTGTGCTTTCGGGTAGAACTCACGAAGAGCCGCCATCGAAGCGATCTTGAAGGCCATGTAGCTCGAGTCGACGTCGTGGTAAGCGCCGTCAGTCAAAGTGACTTTCACACCTACGATCGGGAAGCCGATGAGTGGACCTTTTTTCATTTGGTCCTGCATGCCTTCGTCGACAGCCGGGATGAATTCTTTTGGAATGCGTCCGCCGACAACTTTGTCTTCGAATTCGTACGACTTCGGATCTTTGCCTTCTTCAACAGCGAGAGGCTCGATCACGCCGACGATTTTCGCGTACTGACCCGAACCACCCGTTTGCTTCTTGTGGGTGTAATCGAAGTCTGTTTTCGCGTTGATCGTCTCGCGGTACGCAACTTGTGGTTTACCTGCGATGACTTCGCAGTTGAACTCACGCTTCATGCGCTCGATGTAGATCTCCAGGTGAAGCTCGCCCATGCCCGAGATGATGGTCTCGTTCGACTCTTCATCGCGGTGAACACGGAACGTCGGGTCTTCTTTACGGAACTTTTGGAGTGCCTTTGAGAAGTTCGCCGCGCCTTCTTTCGCTTTTGGTGCAACCGCGAGCGAGATGACCGCGTCTGGAACGAACATCGACGACATCGCATAGTTGTGATCGCCGTCAGTGAACGTGTCACCTGATGCGCAGTCGACACCGAAGAGTGCGACGATGTCGCCGGCTTTCGCGCCTTCGATATCTTCCATGGCGTTCGAGTGCATTTTCACCATGCGAGGAACTTTGACTTTCTTCTTGTTCGTCGTGTTGACGATGAAGTCGCCTTTTTTCACTTCGCCTTGGTAAATACGCATGTACGTCAACTGACCGTAACGGCCGTCTTCGAGTTTGAACGCGTAACCGACGAACGGAGCTTTATCGTCAGTTTTCATGACGATCTTCTCTTCGCCCTTATCGAGATCGAGACCTGTGTTCTCTTTCTGAGTTGGGTTCGGGAGGTAGTCAGCAACGCCGTCGAGGAGCTTTTGAACGCCACGGTTTTTATAAGCCGAACCGCAGAAGACCGGAACGAACTTCAAGCTGATGACCGCTTTGCGGATCGCCGCTTTCAATTCGTCCATGGTCGGCTCTTCTTCCATCAAGAACTTCTCGGCGATGCCGTCGTCAACGTCGGCGACTTTCGCGATGAGTTCTGCGCGGTG
Organism: Pseudobdellovibrionaceae bacterium; assembly: GCA_913774795.1. Taxonomy (GTDB): domain Bacteria; phylum Bdellovibrionota; class Bdellovibrionia; order Bdellovibrionales; family JAMPXM01; genus CAJYOV01. The sequence goes on along the minus strand of CAJYIL010000697.1, from coordinate 1,556 downwards.
AGTTTGAGCCTGCTCGAGCATGTCTGCAGGGATCTCTTTTTCGATGACGTTTTCACCGTCGTCGCCTTCGTTGTAGTAAGCCTTCATCGTCAAGAGGTCGACGACACCTTGGATCTTGTCTTCGAGACCGATCGGCAAGTTGACCATGACCGCGTTCAGACGAAGTTTGTCGCGGAGAGCTTCAGTGACGCGCCAAGGGTTTGCACCTGAGCGGTCGAGCTTGTTGATGAACGCGCAACGTGGAACGTTGTAACGCTTCATTTGACGGTCAACGGTGATCGACTGCGATTGAACACCCGAAACTCCTCAGAGAACGAGGATCGCGCCGTCGAGAACTCGGAGCGAACGCTCAACTTCGATCGTGAAGTCGACGTGTCCCGGAGTGTCGATGATGTTGATGTTGATGTCTTTCCATTGAACGTTGGTCGCTGCCGACTGGATCGTGATCCCTTTTTCGCGCTCAAGGTCCATCGAGTCCATGGTTGCACCGACGCCGTCTTTACCGCGGACTTCGTGAATCGCGTGGATACGGCCCGTGTAGAAGAGGATGCGCTCGGTAAGAGTGGTCTTACCCGAGTCGATGTGAGCCGAGATCCCGATATTACGTACTTTGTCCAAGACCCATTGTGTTGCCATGGTCTGAAGTGTCTCCTGTTTGTATGTCGAAGGACTTTGTGTAGCATGGGCTTCGGGCGAATTGCAAACGCCTGATTTCAGCTTCGGAAAGGCCCAAAAAGGATCAGATGACCACCTCGGAATCGGCCCTTAGCGTGACCCTCGAAAAGGTCTTCGGATTCACCGAATTCCGGGGGCAGCAGCGTGCCGTGATCGACGCTTTGATGGGCGGGCGGTCCAGCCTTCTTTTAATGCCGACCGGGATGGGGAAATCTCTGTGCTACCAGCTTCCGGCGCGCCTGTTTTCTGAGCAAGGGCGGGGTTTCACGCTCGTGATTTCGCCCCTGATTTCATTGATGAAGGATCAGGTCGACGCTGCGCGGGCCAAAGGCTTGCGGGCGACGTTTATCAACTCGTCGTTAACGGGTGAGGAGCGGGCGGCCCGCTATCGGGGCTTAGCGCGTGGCGACTTCGAGCTGGTTTACGTAACTCCTGAAAGGTTTCGGGTCGCCGATTTTAATGACGCCCTCGCGAAAGCGCCGCCGGTGGCGCTTTTGGCGGTCGATGAAGCGCACTGCATTTCGTCTTGGGGCCACGACTTCCGGCCTGACTATTCTCGTCTCGGTGACATTCGCGAGCGCCTCGGATCACCGCTGACGTTGGCTTTGACCGCGACCGCGACACCTCAGGTGGCGGCCGATATTCTGTCTGTCTTAGGTTTGCCCGACGCTCACGTGTTCAATGCCGGCGTTGATCGTCCGAACCTCGCGCTCGAAGCCCACGGGGTTCACGGAATGGATGAAAAGGTGCGAGCGTTTGTCGGCTATCGACACCTGGTGCCGGGCCCCGCGATCATTTACTTCTCGCTGATTTCGACGTTGCGCGAATTTGCCGACAATGTCTCGCGGCTCGGTTTCGATTTTCTGACCTATCACGGGCAG
>CAJYIL010000696.1 GCA_913774795.1 Pseudobdellovibrionaceae bacterium | reverse complement strand
ATCGGCGAAGCGAATGCCGTTTTTGCTTTTGACCCGAAGGGCAAAAGCGCAGCTTTTGTCATGGGTCGTGACCATTTCGATTTGCGGCCTATGTGCCCTAGATAATTTACGAAAACCGGGTTCCCCGGTGGACTCTCGAAGCCTCCCCTCATAAACCTTTGGGTCTTGAACGGGAGGCCTTCTTGTCTCAATTTACCCGCCGTGGCTTTTTAAAAGGTTCGCTCTTAACAGGCGTCGCGCTGAGTACCCAAGAGGCTCGAGCCGGCTTTTTAACGGCTTCAAGCGGCCTCCCGACCGTTCAACTTTTCACCGATGAGACGAGCGCCCAATTCCGCGTTCTCACTCACTCATCCGCCCAGCTGACCTACGCGATTGAGGCTTCAGACGGTCATCCGGTGCAACTCGAATCCGTTACTCGCACCGCTAACCCCTACAAGCCGACCGACGTGATGGAACACCTGCTTGTGACAGGTTTGTCACTCAACGTGGTGTACACGTTGAAAATGATCTCGAACGGCCGTGTCTTGGATTCTCGCGAGTTCACGGCACTTGATACTAGAAAGGCCAATGGCCGCTTTGCGCTCGTCTCCTGTATGATGGATTTGCTGACGCCCATTCAGCGATACATGTGGGCCGCCATGGAGCGTGCACGTCCCGATGTCATCTTCATCATCGGCGATTCGTCGTACACAGACGTTGGCGGAAACGGAACTCTCGAATCCAACTGGCGCCGTCATACCGAATCGCGCCAGTCCCTCGATCTCTATTTCTGGAAGCGTCTCATTCCAATCGTAGCAACTTGGGATGATCACGATTATGCCGGCAACAACGCGACGAAAAATAGTCCCTTGAACGGAAAATCGATCAACGTCTTTAAAGCGATGTTCGGTTTTACACCCCGTGGCTCCGCCGAAAATGGACCTGGAGTTTCGTCATCGATGGAGTTCTTCGGGCAGCGTTTTTACCTGATGGATTGCCGCTCGTGGCGAGATGAATGGGGAACGAAAAACGGCCTTCAGTGGGGCGAAGAGCAAGAGAAGTGGCTCATGTCGTCGGTCGCAAAAGGCGCTTCCCCGACGTGGCTCTTAAACGGTTCACAGTTCTTCGGCAAATATCTCGAGAAAGATTCGTTCGAAGGCCGCCATCCGTATCAATTTAACCGGGTCCTCGAACAACTCCGGGCTATCGAAGCACCGATTGCGTTTGGTTCGGGCGATGTTCACTTCAGCGAAGTGATGCGAATCGAACGCCCTGTGCTCGGATACGAAACTTTCGAACTCGTCTCGAGCTCAATGCACTCACTCACGGCTCCTTGGATCAACATCCGTAAGGTCAATCCGCGCCGACTCGCGACGACTTGGCATTACAACTTCGTCGTCGTTCAAGGACGCGCTCAAGCGGGCCGACTCGATTTCCGGGCTCTGTCGTTGGGTAAAAACCTGAACGTCTACTTTGACCAAAAAGGTTCGATCGTTCGTCGTTCGTTGCCATAAGCCTGCGGCGCGTGCAGCCTTGTCAGATGATGAAAGTCCATCACCTGAACTGCGCGTGCCTCAAGCCCGTCGGGGGAAAACTCTTTCCCTCGGTCTTACCTGAACACATTGTCTGCCACTGTTTACTCATCGAGACTGCGCACAATCTCGTGCTTGTCGATTCGGGTCTCGGCGTTCGCGATAACCAAAACCCGAAACGTCTCGGCTTTATGAGTTCACTCCTCGGAGTCACTCCGGCGCCGCAACTCACTGCGATCGAACAGGTCAAAAGGCTCGGCTACTCACCCAGCGACGTCACTGATCTCGTCATGACTCATCTTGATTTTGATCACGCAGGCGGCATCGATGATTTCCTGGGCGTTCGTGTTCACGTTTCGGCCGCGGAATACCAAGCGTGTTTTGGCTCAACCGAACTCCGCCTTCGCCAACGCTACAAAACGGTTCGCTTCGATCACGATGTGAAGTGGCAAATCTACGAAGAGTCGTCAGATTGGATGGGATTCAAAAGCGCACAGCCGCAGGCTTTACCGAAAGAGCTCGTGTGCGTGAAGCTTCCGGGTCATACGCCCGGACACTTCGGCGTCGCGCTCGAAACACGCGATGGCTGGATGCTCCACGCCGGTGACGCCTATTACGATCGGCGCGAGCTTGAGAGAAAATCGATGCCGGTGGGTTTATCACTTTTCCAGAAAGTCGCGCATTATGACTATGCGACCGCAATGAAGACTCAAGAGCGCTTACGCTTACTCGAAAACGTGCGCGTGTTCTGCGCGCACGATCCTCAAGAAATGCCTTGAAGCTTACTTCGAAGCGATCGGCGAACCCGGCAAGCCACTTCGCTCACGCGTATCGCTCGAGCCTGACGGCTTCACCGTCGGCGGAGCCGCATTCACGTCGTGCTTCGGATCAACTCCGCGCACGTAGCGGTTGAACTTCGCGCGGAACCACGTCTCGAAGCGATCGATGTACCAGTAAACGACCGGAATCATCACGAGCGCGAGGAGCGTCGACGAGATTGTTCCGCCGATGATCGCGACCCCGAGCGACGTGCGCTGCTTCGAAGCTTCGTTCAATCCGATCGCCACCGGAACCATCCCGGCAATCATCGCAAACGAGGTCATCAGAATCGGACGAAGACGCGCGCGGCCCGCCGCGATCAAGGCATCGTAACGAGACATGCCCTCGTGTTGGCGTTCGCGAACGTAGTCGACGATCAAGATCGAGTTCTTTGTTGCAAGACCCATGAGGGTCACGCAGCCGATCATCGAGAAAAGATCGAGCGAGCTATGTGAGATGAAGAGGCCCGCAAACGCCCCGGCCGCCGCCATCGGGATGACCGTCATGATCGTGAACGGAGTGATGAACGATTCGTAGAGAGACGCGAGAACGAGATAGATGAAGAAGATCCCGAGCCCCAAAGAAACCATGATGTTCTTGATGAGCTCGGCGAAACGTTCGGCCTGACCGACGAAAGCGAATTCAACACCGAGAGGTGGCTTCATCTCCGGCGTCTTCATGAGGGCTGTAATCTGGTTCATGGCGCCGCCGAGGCCTGGTCCTCCAGGCGTGATGTCTGCGGAGAGCTGAACGTACTTCGCCCGGTTCTCTCTCAAGATCTCTGATGGCCCAATCGCTGGTTGCGCCTTCGCGATCAGGTACAGCGGAATCAACTGATTGTTGATGTTCGGCACGCCGACCTTCTGGAAGTTGGCCATCAAGTCACGCTGATCATCTTGAAAGCGAACACGGACGTCGTAGTCGCGACCATTTGCGAGCAAAGTCGCCGGAGTCGAACCTTCGATGTAATTTCGGACTTCGAAGCCCAGCCCTTGAAGCGAAACGCCCGTCTCGACTGCTCTCGACGCGTTGACCTTGATCTGTACCTCAGGCTTGCCTTGCCGGAATG
>CAJYIL010000695.1 GCA_913774795.1 Pseudobdellovibrionaceae bacterium | reverse complement strand
GTTGCCGTTTACGCGTTCATCCAGCTTCGCGGCTCCCACAACCGTCAGCAAAAAGAACTCGTCGAGCAAACGCGCGAGGCGAACGCGCGCGAGAACATCGCAGAACTCTCCCGTATCGTAGCCGGCGACCAGCCGTTCTCGACCGTCTCACATGAAGCGCTCTCTTATCTGGGCAAACGCTTCGGAATCGTCGCGGCCAAACTTTTCGTTCGCGAGCATCACGCGTTTAGATTAGCGGCCTCGATCGGTGTCGACGAATCGCAGAATCAAACGATGGTCTCAGAGAGCAACCTGCTCACCGAAGCCTCCGCTCGTGAGAATGTGCTCTTGATCGACAATATTCCCGACGATTACTGGAAATTTTCAACGACGCTTGGGAGCGGTAAACCAAAGGCGCTCGCGTTCGCACCCATCATGTTCCAAGGTCGTTCGATCGGCGTCATCGAATTTGCCTCGTTCGAGAAATTGGCTGAAGAAACGTCTGAGCTCTTCAAGCGTTTGGGCGAAACGCTCGGCGTCGGCCTCAACGCGGCTCTCTCTCGCGAACGGCTTCAGTCACTGCTCGCTGAAACTCAGCAGCAGGCCGAAGAGCTTCAGTCGCAGCAGGAAGAATTGCGCGTCAACAACGAGGAGCTCGAACAACAAGCCCGCGCTCTCGAATCACAACAGGAAGCACTCGCTGGCAAAAACCGCGATCTCGAAGTCGTCCAGGAAGGTCTCAAGCGTAAAGCAGACGATCTCGAGCGCTCGTCACAGTACAAGTCCGAGTTCTTAGCAAAGATGTCGCACGAATTGCGTACACCTTTGAATGGCTTGTTGATCCTCTCGACACTCTTGATCGAAAACAAAGAAAAGAACCTCACGGATCAACAAAAGCAGTTTGCCCGTTCGATCCAGTCGGCCGGCAACGATCTTCTGACGCTCATCAACGACATTCTCGATCTCGCAAAAGTTGAAGCGCGCAAGCTTGCAATTCGTAAAGAACAGTTCACTCTTGGCTCGCTCTTCGCGAGCAAAAAGCAAACGTTTGACCCACAAATGAAAGCGAAGGGAATCGATTTCAAAACCGATCTTTCGTCCGATCTGCAAAACGTGATGATCTACACCGATCGTCAACGTCTCGAACAAATTCTCCGCAACTTCCTCTCGAATGCGGTTAAGTTCACGGAGAAAGGCTCGGTCACGCTCACCGCGAACGTCGATCGCGCGGCACAATCGGTCGAGCTTTCAGTCACCGATACCGGAATCGGCATTCCTGAAGATAAACGTGGGTTAATCTTCGAAGCCTTCGAGCAGGCTGACTCCTCGACCTCGCGTACCTACGGCGGAACAGGTCTTGGCCTCACGATCTCTCGCGAGCTCGCAAATTTGCTCGGCGGAGAAATTCGGATGACTTCGCAAGAGGGCCGAGGATCGACGTTCACGCTTCGCTTACCGCTCGGTAAAGCCGAGGCTGTCGCGTCGACGTCGACGGCGCCTGATCCGGCCGAAGCGGCCCGCGCCCGCCAGGAGGCGGCTCATCGCCAAAGCCCGACAGGCCAACAGCCGAATGAGATTGCTCGCGCGAAAGCAATTCCTCTTCCAAGTCTTTCGCCAGACGCGAAGACGATTTTGATCGTCGAGGATGACGACGCCTTCAGGCAGTCGGTCGTTGAAGTTACAAAATCTTACGGCTTCACGCCGATCGAAGCCGCCGACGGAGAAAGTGCACTTTCGATTCTCGATCAGCACGCGCCGAGCGCGATTCTCCTCGATATCAAACTTCCAGGTATCAGCGGTCTCGGAATTCTCGAGATGATCAAACAGATGCCGCACTTGCGGCACATTCCCGTCCACATGATTTCGGGGCTCGAACACCAACAGTCAGCGCTCCGTATGGGAGCTCTCGGATACCTGACAAAGCCAGTCACACTCGACAAAGTACGCTCGGCCATCGGCCGCATGGAATCGCTTTTGAGCGAGAAAGTCCGTAAGGTTCTTCTGATCGAAGACGACGCTCGTCAAAATCAGGCGATCTCCGAGCTCGTGAGCGGCCAAGACGTTGTCGTTACGAGCGTTCGCACCGGCAAAGAGGCGATCGAAACCCTGAAAATTCAGGCGTTCGATTGCATCATCCTCGATCTTTCTCTGCCTGATTTCTCAGGCTTTGATCTCTTGCAGCAGCTCAACGGGCTGTCGATCTCGCTCCCGCCGATCGTCATTTACACAGGCAAAGATTTGAGCGCCGAGGAAGAGAGCTATCTACGCCGATTCTCGGAGTCGATCATCATCAAAGGCGCCCGATCACCAGAACGCCTGCTCGATGAGGTCAACTTGTTCCTCCACCGGGTCGAATCGCTTTTGCCGCACGAGAAGCAAGAGATGCTCACTCACCTGCGTTCGCAAGATCAGTCATTCGAAAATCGCACGGTTCTCTTGGTCGACGACGATGTGAGAAACCTTTTTGCGCTGACGAGCGTGTTAGAAACGCGCGGCTTAAAGGTTCGATTTGCGAAAGACGGCATTCAGGCGCTCGAGGAGCTCGATAAGCATAAAGACATCGAGCTGGTTTTGATGGATATCATGATGCCTCGAATGGATGGTCTCGAAGCCACTCGACGCATTCGTACGAATCCGAACGATCGCGTGCGACAACTTCCGATCATCGCGCTCACCGCAAAGGCGATGAAAGACGATCACGAGAAATGTATCGAAGCCGGCGCCACCGACTACCTACCGAAGCCGATCAACCTCGATAACCTGATGACGGTTTTGAAAGTCTGGCTCACACCGAAGAATTTGTTCTCTTAAATTAAGAAAAAGGCGGGCTCGAAAGACCCGCCTTTTGTTTTTTTAGGCCTAAAATTTTAGAGGCCGCTGAACCAATCGTAGCCCCGTTTGTTCCAGTAATCCGGCGGCCGTTCATCCGAGAAAAAGATTCGACCGATTCGCTTAAGATTTTTGATGCCGTACTTCGAAGGAATGATGAGTCGAAACGGATATCCGTTCTCGACTTCAAGCTCCGCGCCGTTCATCTCCCACGCGATGACCGTGTCATCCGACATCATCGATTTCGAATCGAGAGACACGTAGTACTTTTTGTCGGGCGTTTCGAGACCGACATACGGATAAGGCGTGCCGTCTTCGCGAAGGCCGACGCCCTTGATTTTCATGAAGTCTTTGAACTTAACGCCGGCGTATTGGATGACCGCAGTCCAACCCTCGACGCACTTGAAATCGTTGACGGCTTCGGTGCGGGGAAGCTTCATCATCTCGTCGATGGTCATCTCGAAATGTTTGGCCCCACTGTCGACGATGACTCGGTACGTGTCGCCGTCAACGTCATCGCGCAGTCCGATGAGTCCGTTCACCCGGGGAGGAGTTCCCTTCGGAGGCGCCTCTTTACAAGGCGCTGGGCGCTCTGGATTTGCGAGTTCCGCAGCCACCTTTTCGTTGAAGCTCTGCGCTTTGCGGAGAGCGACCGGTAGCTTTCGATCCAGTGGTCCGTACCGGATCGTAAGAAAAGTTCCAAGCGCGAACGTGATGAAGACGAAGCCCGCGACGACCGATCGAAAAAGCCGACGTTGAAGGTCTTCTCTAGAAACCAAGTGTTTCTTCATAAGTTCTCCCCGCGCTTGATCGCCTCGGCGGCTCTTGCATTCTCTGCGTTTGATTCGCGTGCGGATGTCGATGAGCCCGATACTTCGTCGAAACCCGCGATCATCCCTCTTAAGTTTGCCCATCCTGCTCTAAAGACTTGAAGGAGGTGAGCGAGGATGAAGAGGCAAAACAGATTCATGATGATAAAATGCTCAAGGCGTGCGGCCCGGTAACCACCGAGCGCTTCGGTCAACCATTGGACTTGGACAGGTTTGTAGATAGCGATGCCGGTAATCACGGAAAAAACTCCGAGAACGAGCGCGCCCGTGTAGGCGAACCGTTGTGCGCCATTGATTTTACCGGGCTGCGGAGGAAGTTCGCCCGTTAGCTTTAGATCGTGTTTCACGACGTCGATGGCATCCCTAAAGCTTCGTTTGAGCGGAACAATCTCCCGCCATTCGCCACTGATGAAAAGATAAAACGAGTAAACGACTCCGTTGAACGTGTAAAACCACATGATCGCGAAGTGCCAGCCCAGGCCTTCTGCAAGTCGATGGTCGAGAAAGAGCGCTTGCGCGAGCCACTGGGGCATCCGGACGTATTCGTCGTTGGCCCAATAGATCAGCAGGCCGCTCCAAATCATGATGAAGAGAAAAGGCACGTTCAGCCAATGCGTGTAACGCACCCAACGCGAATACTTCTCGACGATCTCGATTTTTTCAGGCGATCTTTCTGCCGACATCGATTCAAGTTAGCGAGTCGAGAGAAGAGCGGCCATCTAATTTTGATTGGGGTCTGGTTTCCCTGTTTGAATCACCCTCAAATCGCCGTTCTGGGCCGGCCCACTTTTGAGAGTGAGTTCGATTCGACGAATCTGCGCGTCGGCCTCTAACGCCGCGAGCATCGCGGTGTTGACCTTTCGCTTCTGGAGGTTGGGCTCAGTTGACGGTGTCAGCGCCCCACCTTCAAGCTCGACTGATGTGAGTAAACTCGTTTCATTTGCCGGCGGGGTTGCGGCTTCTGCGAGCGAGGGAACAGATGCAATTAAGGCGGCGACGATGTAGCCGGTCATAAAAATCTCCTCCGCTCTTGAAATTACCCTGAGAAAGTTTCGGCATCGTGACCACCGCTTGTCTTTTCGTTCGCACGAGGTACAAAGGCTCACGAGTGAGCACTTGTTGCGAACGAAGCGTAGCTGGAGGCGGAGCTATTTCTACAAAATATGAATTTGAACCGATCGGAGTGATCGAAACTCCGTTTAAAGAGCGCTTCGGAACGCCTCGCCAGCCCTCGCTCGTCCCTTCGAGTTGGGGCATCTTGCGACTCCGGCGTGATCTCAATCTCTTCGGGTCTCTTGAGGGCCTCGAAGGGTTTTCCCACGCGTGGCTCGTCTTCGTTTTCCACGAAAACCAAAACAAAATGGTGCGAGCAAAGATTCATCCGCCTCGTCTCGAGGGTGAGAAGATCGGTTTAGTCGCTACTCGCACACCTCACCGCCCGAATCCGATTGGGCTGAGCGCGGTTAAAATCGAAAAGGTCGAAGACAAAGCGGTTTATTTCTCTGGCGTCGATTTGGTCGACGGAACACCGATCCTCGATCTCAAGCCTTATTTGCCGTCCTCGGACTGCCTACCGAATGCGGCGGCGGGATGGACATCCACCCGCGCGGAGCGCCAAATCACCGTCGCCTTTAGCGCTCAGGCGCTCCAAGATCTCGTTCGTCTGACGGCCGATCGAGCGGTTCGATTTCGCGCCGCAATTCAAGAGGTGCTGGAGCTTGATCCGCGGCCCGTTTTTTACCGAGGCACCCCTGAGAATCCGAATCCCTACACCGACGTTTATGGCTTCCGATTCGACAATTTGAATGTGGTTTACCGGATGATCGAAACCCGCGCGGAAGTTCTCGAAATTCAGCCTTGGTCGGAGCGAGAAGAAGCTACAAGACGTTAGGGCTTGGGGCTTGTTTTTTAGGCATCAGAGAGGTTTACTCTCGGGCGTCGAAAAGGGGAAAACCGATGCTTGAAACGAAGACCGCTTCGAAACCTTCAACAGGCGCACGTAAGGTTCCTGAACTCAGCCTCAACTCTTACATTAGCGGTTCACCCGCGCAGAAAAACGCGTTCATCGCCGACTTCTTCAGCGGATTAAAAGATTACGGCTTCATCGTTTTAAAAGATCACCCGATCTCCGACGACCTTCTCAACAAAGCCTACGCCCTTGTTAAAAATTTCTACGATCTCCCGGTCGACGCGAAGAAGAAGTACGCGCTCAAAGACGTTGGTTTTCAGCGCGGCTACACGCCGTTCGGCCAAGAGAACGCAAAAGGTTCGCCTGTTAAAGATTTAAAAGAGTTTTGGCACGTCGGCCGCGAAGAAGGCCATCGTTACGGCGATCAATATCCGCAGAACGTTTGGCCCTCTGAAGTTCCTGAATTCGAACCCACCATGCGCAAGATCTACCGTGAGCTCGATCGCGTCGGTCAGATCATGCTCGAGGCTTTGACAGGTCCGCTCGAAGTCCCGAGAGATTTCTTTTTTAAGCTTTCGGATGAAGGGAACTCGATTCTCCGTTTGCTTCACTACCCGCCGATTCCTGAAGGTGTCGACCCTCGCTGCATTCGTGCGGCCGCACACGAAGACATCAACCTCATCACGATTCTGGTTAGCGCGACGACTTCAGGTCTGCAGCTCTTAGATCGCGACGGAACATGGCTCGACATCGAGTCAGATCCGAATTCGTTGATCGTCGATGCGGGTGATATGTTGGCTCGACTTACGAATGATGTGATTCCTTCTACCACTCACCGCGTGGTGAATCCCGAAGGCCCGAACACGGCTCGCTACTCGATGCCGTTCTTCATGCACCCGAATCCAGATGCGATGCTGACTTGTCTTCCGTCGTGCCGAGGAGCGGGCGAGAAGTATCCGCCGATCACGGCCCAGGACTTCTTGATGCAACGTCTTCGCGAAATCGGTCTTTTGAAGTAATCTTTCACAGATGCTTCAGCGCTCTGAGGGTTTTTTCGCAATCTCAAATCTTGGTCGCGGGCTTTTGCTCGCGGCCATCATCGCCCTCGGTTATTTTATCCCCAACAATTTCATACTTTTCCCCACTCACTCGGTCGTTCAACTCCCGATTGATCACTGGATCACGCTGCAGCCTGCGTGGATTTGGTTTTACATCTCGTACTACCCGCTGTTGATTGCGGCTTATTTCGCCACCACGGGCCTTCGCGTCCAGCGCGTTTACTTCGGTGCGATGTCGCTTTCGGCGATCGTGGGCTTCATCGTGTTCTTGTTTTTCCCGACGATGATTCTGCGCGAACTCTATCCGTGGCACGGGGACGTGTCATGGTCGTCCATGATGCTTGCGCACATTCGAGGAGCCGATGTCCCGGTCAACTGTCTTCCGTCGATGCATGTCTGCATGAGCTTTATCGCGGTGTCGGTGATTTCATTCGTCGTTCGACGCGTGGGACGAATCTTGATCTGGATGTGGTTTCTAGCGATTTGCTATTCGACGATGGCCACAAAACAGCATTACTTCGTCGATTTTATAGCGGGTTTCGCGCTCGGTCTCACATCGGTTGCGATTTTCTTACGCCGCTACGATCTGCTGCCACACTGGAGCGATCTCATGTCGCGGGCTTGACCGATGCGAATAAAACTTCTCCCTCAAACACTCGATATTTGTCGGCTTGAGCCGGAGGCGCCGCTGCCTTCGTGGGTAGGACCGGGCTTTTTCTCTATCACTCGAACACCGGACGAACTCTCGATCGTTTGTGAAAATGCACCGCTCTCAGTGCAACGCTGTGAGCGCGGCTGGCGCGCGTTTAAGGTCGAAGGCCCACTCGACTTTTCACTCACCGGGATTTTGTCGTCGATCGCAGCGCCACTTGCAGCCGCTCGTGTGAGTCTCTTCGCAATCTCGACGTTCGATACTGACTATGTTTTGGTTCGTGACGTCGCAGCCGCCTCAGCCGCCCTTCGCGAAGCTGGTTTTAAGCTCGACTAAAGCTCGACCTTCATCACGTCAGGCTTGAGTGTTGCCGCCGCGAGCGCGCAACTCCTGGTAAACTGAAAACAACCAACTTATTCAAAGGTGTCGTTCATGACCGCGATCGCCATGATCTTTCTCAGTGTTTTCAGCTTCGCCTCCGTGCAGCCCGAATTTGATTATCCTCGTCTCGCGACGGAGTCTTACACGAATTCGGCGACGTTCGCAGATCTCCTTTCGAAAATGCGCGTTCAAGGTCTCGGTGAGGAGCAAGAGCGCGAAATCGAATCGACTTTGAAAACGAATGGCATTGGTCTGGATTCAAAACTGGTGAAAGAGAAATTCGGAGATTCACAGATCACATTGGGATCCGTGCGCCTTGTTTGGAATGAAGCCGGCGAGGTGAAGACGAGCTCTGGCCGCCTGATAAAATTTGAGCCTCGTACGACTCCCGAAAAGGTTTTCCAGAAGACATTTCAGATGCTCATGGAGAAAGACCAATCAGCGATGAGTTTCGTCATCCCAAAGGCCTACGCGGGCCCTGGAGACAGAATTCGTGAAGCTGCGTCGGCGGCGCTCTGGACAGCTGGTGTGTACGGCATGAAAGCCGCTGTCACTGTTGGAGCCGCCGTCGTGGACGGCGTGGCGAGTGTGATCTACGGCGCTGAATGGCTGAAGACGTTCATGGCGAACTCGATTCACGGCAAGATAAAGTGCGGGAGCAAGGGAGAGTACATTCTCGACGGCGAGTACAAGTACTACGACAAAGACAAAGTCTACCAGACGCTCAAGCGGATTTCCGCGGCCGCAAAATACGACCCCTTTCGCGATCCGAATTCATTTGTTGAACAGACAAATACGGAGGTGGCCGAACGCATGATGAACGATACGATCGCAAAGAATGAAGCGATTTACAGAATGTTCACTCTCGAAAAGAACGAAGATGTCGCGATCTCGGATGAGTTCTTGAAAAAGGTTTGGCAACCAGCGGCTGTTCCGAAGTGTAACATGCGAATGAGTGCGCAGGTTGTTCAAGGTGCGTGGCGAGCGCCCGGTGTGTCGATCGATGAAAAGGTCCGTAACTTCCAGTCGAAGCAGTACGGACCCAAATACAACTATGATTACGACGATCACGGCCAACCCATCGTTCCTAAAGCGGGCCGTGCCCGTCGTGCGAACTGATTCGTTAAGATAAGCGCTTCAGCGAATCCTGTAAACGCGAGACGCGTTCTTGGTTCGCTGCGAGAAGCGCACGGTCCGAGGCCAGTAGCTCCGCCGGCGCATTCTTCACGAAATTCTCGTTCGAGAGTTTGCCACTCAAGATCTGAACGTCTTTTTGGGCTTTCTCGAGCGTCTTCTGGATGCGCTTCACTTCTTCTGCGATATCGACCAGCCCTTCGAGCGGAACGATGACGTCAACAGACGCGTCTGGCAAACGCACTGGCTGAACCGCCGTCTTCGCGAGATTGCCCGCGTCGCCGACCGTGCAGCTATCAAGTCGCGCCAGACGCATGATCTGCGGCTGGTTTCGCATCAAGATATCGCCGACCTGCGCGCTCGATGGCGCGAGACGAACGTTAATCGCAACTGACGGCTTGATCTGGATTTCACCGCGAATATTCCGGATCGCCGCAATCGTCTCTTTCACGATCTGCATCTCGAACGCCGCTTCTTTCGAGCCGAGCGACAACCACTCTTTATCGTTTCGCGTGGTCGGGAACGACTCGATGATCAAGGCTGCGGAATTGATCGGGAGCTTCTTGTAAATCTCTTCAGTGATAAACGGCGTAAACGGATGCAACAGTCGCATCACGCGGTTGAGCGTTTGTGCGAGAACAAGTTGCGTCGCCGAGCGCTGAGCAGATGGCTCGCCGTAAACGACGGGCTTTACAAGTTCGAGATACCAGTCGCAGACGTCGTTCCAGACGAAGTGATAGAGCGCGTTCGCCGCATCGGAGAAACGGTCTTCTTCAAGCGCGCGTTCGACCGTGCGTTCGATCTCGCCCGTCTCGAAGATGATCCATTTGTCGGCGTTCGAAAGATCAGCCGCGTTCGGTTTTGCGTTCACGCCATCCGCCGGCGCTTTGAAATCCGTCATCGCACCGAGTGCGAAACGGGTCGCATTCCAGATCTTGTTCATGAAATTGCGATAGCCCTCGAGACGCTGCTCTGAGAATTTCAGATCGCGTCCCGCTGACAACTGCGCCATGAGCGTAAATCTGAGAGCGTCGGCACCGTATTGATCGATCATCTCGACCGGATCAAGTGCGTTGCCAATCGACTTCGACATCTTCTTGCCTTCGCTATCGCGGATAAGGCCGTGGATGTACACCTTGCGGAATGGAACATCCTTGGTGAACTCGAGACCCATGATGATCATGCGCGCGACCCAGAAGAAAATGATGTCGAAGCCGGTGACGAGCACGCTTGTTGGGTGGAACGTCTTCAACGCTTCGGTGTCGTTTGGCCAACCCATGGTGCTGAACGGCCAAAGAGCCGATGAGAACCACGTATCGAGAACGTCTTCGTCTTGCTTCAAATGCGTTGAGCCACAGGTCTCACATTTCGCCGGATCCTGTTCGGCGACCGTGTAGTGACCCTTCTCGCAGGTCCATGCGGGAATGCGGTGCCCCCACCAAAGTTGGCGCGAGATACACCAGTCTTCGATGATGTTCATCCAGTGAAGATAAGTTTTCGCATACTGCTCAGGCTCGAAACGAATCGTGCCCGTCTCAACAACGCGTTTGGCGGCGCCCGCAAGCTCCGGCATCTTCGCAAACCATTGATCTGATAAGAATGGCTCAGCAACGACGCCTGTACGAGAGTCGTAGCCGACTGAGTTCTTCAACGAATCTTCTTTGATCAAGAGGCCGGCGTTCTTCAGATCTTCGACAATGCGCTTTCGGGCTTCTTGCATCTTGAGGCCCTTGTAGGCCCCGCCGTGATCGTTAATCTTGCCGTCCTTCTCCATGATGTTGATCATCGGGAGCTTGTGACGTTGCCCGACGGCGTAGTCATTGAAGTCGTGCGCCGGCGTGATCTTCACGACGCCTGAGCCGAATTCTTTGTCGACGTACGTATCGGCGATGATCGGAATCTTGCGACCCGTGAGAGGGAGTAAAACGTTTTTGCCAACGAGAGCGGAGTAACGTTCATCATCAGGATGAACGGCGACAGCTGTATCTCCGAGCAGCGTCTCAGGGCGCGTGGTTGCGATCTCGAGCGATTGATCTGAGCCTTCGACCGCGTAGCGGAGGTAGTAAAGAATCGATTTTGTCTCTTTGTGTTCGACTTCGAGATCGGAGATCGCCGACTCCAGTGCTGTCGACCAATTCACGAGGCGCGTGCCCCGGTAGATCAAACCTTTTTTGTAGAGATCGACGAAAACTTTTCTGACCGCTTTGCTGACACCATCATCGAGCGTGAACGTCGCGCGATCCCAATCGCACGAGTCGCCGAGGCGGCGCATCTGTTCGTAGATTCTGTCTCCGTACTGCTTCTTCCACTCCCAGACTTTTTCGACGAACTTCTCGCGGCCCATTTCGCGGCGGGAGAGATTCTGTTTTTTGAGTTCGCGCTCGACGACGGATTGCGTGGCGATGCCGGCGTGATCGGTGCCGGGCAACCACATCGCGTTGAATCCGCTCATGCGTTTGTAACGGATGAGAACGTCTTGAATCGTGTGATCGAGCGCGTGCCCCATGTGAAGTTGGCCCGTCACATTAGGCGGAGGAAGAATGATGCTGAACGGAGGTTTGGTCGACTGATCTTGCGCTTTGAAGTAGCCGTTTTTTTCCCACCACTGGTAGGTGCGCGTTTCGACGTCGGCCGGATTATAACGATCGGAGAGAGCGCCTTCCGGCGCTTGATTTTCAGGATTTGCCATAGCGTTCGACGCTATCACCGGCGCCCCTGGCGGTAAAGTCGCTGGGCGCCCGGTCAGGACTTAGAGATTCGGATCAAATTGCGTGAGCGTCGTCGTCTGCACAGGCGCCAAGATCAGCTCTTCACCGGCCTGAGCGGCGTTGAAACGCCCAGCGTTGATTTCCTCGACCTCGCGAACCACCGTCACTTCGATCGGCAGCTCTTCGACCGTGATTTCATTCTGTGCATCGGTCGCGTGCGTTTGCGGCACGACCGTGAGTGCAAGAAGGCCCAAAATCCCGACCGACAACATTTTAAAAAACCGCTCGTTCGTCATCTGTGAAAACCCCTGTTCAACAGCCTCGGTGTCCAAACTTTGGCCAATGCCGAACACGGTGCAATCCCCGCCCCTTCAGCAGCCTCAAATAAGAACGCGCCGGAGAACCGACGCGTCTGTTGAGACCCTAGATTTTACAAAGTTGGAGCCGCGAAAGAGCGCCTTACTGACGTGTTGAGAGATCGAGGTTGGGGAATGACGCCGGCGAGTTCGTCTGGAAATAGTTCCAGCCCCAGACGTCATCGCAATCATCGACGCCCACGACTCCACAAGTAGTGAAGACAGAGTTCGGCGTCGCACTCGATCGTGTCGCCGGATTCATGTAATTGACGAATTCAGCGCTGGAATCCCATTCGTTTACGTAGAGGCGGATCCGGTGCTTCACCTTCATGGCGGCGTCGTAGCAATTGAACGTATAGGCCGGTAACGCCGAGATGACAGGGTTGGAGAGCTTGTCGGAGCTGTAGGACAACGCCAAAGGTTTCGTTGCGGAGTTGAATGTTCCCGCAACGTAGTCGCTCCAACCGTAGAAGTTGGCCGCATAGATATTCGTGTTACGCCCATCGGCGAGAGAGATCGGAGCTTTGATGCTGTAGTATTTGTTCGTCCCGAGCTGGCCTGTGCGAATTTGCTCGTAAGGATATCCGCTCGGAGCCTTCTTCCAGCCGCTGTCGCTATCTAAATACGGGCCTGCCGCGCAGGCGCCCACTTTTCCGCCCCAGTTTTTATTCGCAACCGATGTGTTTACGGATGGCCCCGATGCCGGCGTATAAGACGTCGTGAGCGAGTAAAGACCCTCACAACAGTTTGGGCCCTCATCCGCTGAGTAGTCGTAAGCACACGTGAGGACACCCTCGACGGTGGCTGT
>CAJYIL010000694.1 GCA_913774795.1 Pseudobdellovibrionaceae bacterium | reverse complement strand
TGTTTACGGATGGCCCCGATGCCGGCGTATAAGACGTCGTGAGCGAGTAAAGACCCTCACAACAGTTTGGGCCCTCATCCGCTGAGTAGTCGTAAGCACACGTGAGGACACCCTCGACGGTGGCTGTACCACCCGGGAAGGTGCACATATGACCTGACATCGTCCCCGCCGTGGCAACGCCCGCCTTGTTTCGGACTGAACATGAGCTTGTCCCAGCTGCTTCGTTGACTGACACGGTAACAGAGGACGCACCATAACCAGCTTCTCGGTTGTAGAAGAAGTACGGGACATCGGAGATGTACTCGCACATTCCCGCCGGAACGTTGAACTCGAGTTTCAATCCCTGTTGGTACAGATCAAGCTCTCGCACGTTCAGAAGACACTGGAGATCCTGCGGTGAGGAGGCGTTCGCCGGAACCGTGCATTTCGTGTCGTAGTTCCCGAATGCGTGAAGGGCTGTTGTAATCGGCTGTTCTTGCTGAATGACGTTGATGTAGATCCCCGTGTTCGAGACCACCCCGCCTGTCCCGCCGCCCCCCGTGCCGCCGCCAGGCGTTCCTTCGGAAGGAGCTGAGATGTACTGCCCCCCCGAGGCGCCGCCTCCGCACGCGGAGAGAGTGACGACTGATGAAAGAGCGACAAGAGTTGTTGCGACATGACGTTTCATTTCTAACCTCACCTGTCTGACGTATCGGTGAGGCTGAAGCCTGACAGAAGGCCGGAGACCTTCATCGAGGCTGGCTTCGCAAAATCTAGACTAGACCTGTTTAGATCAGTTTGAAGCGATTTGCGCCGACCGCGCTCGCTTTGGCCAAGACGTCAGTCTAGCGCCTAGACGTTTGGTCGGCGAAGTTTCGAGTAAGTGGCAACGAGTTGAACGATACGCCTTTTCGAATAACGCCGGGAACGCGCGCAGCGCATAGATCGTCATATCGACAAGCCGTGGGCTTTTGAAAAGAGCGTGCAGCGCCAACGCGGCGTCGACTTGTTGGCGAAGGCCTGCGCGAACCGAACGCTGATACTCGCGAGCAGATTCAGGCGCAAATCGAAGTCTTCGTTCATCACCGACGTCTTCGATCATGGCGCTGACCGCCCGACGCGCGGTCATCAGCGCGATCGTCATGCCTTCACCCGTCAAAGACGGGATCACCGCCATCTGATCGCCGACAAAAAAGACGCCGGACGGAGCGAGATCGCGACGCAAGAAACCGTAGGGCAAGACACCAATTGACGTGAAATTTTTCGAAAGAGGCTTTGCTCCGTCGAGGAGATGGGAGGCGGTCCAATTCGAGCGACCGATCCACGCCGTCATTGAATCCCAATCCGTTGCAAGACCGCGAAGGGTTTTCTTATCGACCAAAAAACAGAGATCGAAAACGCCGTCTCCGACCGGAGTCAAACCACCATATCCGCCATCGAAAACAAAAAGGTCACAGGACGAGCCGATGCGGCTCGCGGCCGAAGGCTTGAGACGAACGTGCATTTTAAAGCCGACAAATGAATGATCCCGACCGACTCGTTCGTTCAGCGCGCGGAAATCGCTTTTTCCAGTAGCGACGATGACTCGAGACGCGCGAGTTTCACCCACCGTCGTCGAAAGTAAGATCGAACCCCCCACGTCATCGAGACCTTCGAGAATATCGGCGACGCGAACTCCGCGCCGAACATCGACGCCAGCTTTATCAGCAATTCGAAGCAACTCTTCATCAAGAAGAGTGCGAGATAGACCGACGGCACGATGAGGCAACCGCATCGTCGCTGTTTGCGTTGGGCCATGAAGATGAAATCCGGTGATTTCTTTCGCGCCCAACGCAACCGGATCAAGGCCGACTTCCCGAAGAAGCGGAAGAGCCTCGTGGCTTAAAAATTCACCGCAAACACGCTCTGTTGGCCCGACAGACTTTTCGAACAAGACGACTTTAAAGCCGGCGCGCGCCAAATGAATAGCCGAAAGCGAACCGGCTGGTCCGCCTCCGATGATCGCGACTTCACAATGGTCTCTCTTGTTCAGCGAAGATGCCATTCCGCCACACTACCCTCGCCTTTAAAGGTGCGGCAAGTGTCGTTGCTGTGCCGAGACTGACATGACTAGGAGCGAAGCGAATCGACTCCGTCACGAAGAATATAAACGTTTTTGAAGCCCTTTGATTCGAGGGTTTCGGCCACAGTCGCGGCTTGAGAGCCATCTTGACTAAGTAACAAAACCGCAGAATCAAGCGGAGCGCCTTCGAGCCGAGTGACAAGTTCATCAGCCGAGAGTGCCTCGGCTTTGGCTAAAAGCGGATCATCAAACTGTGCGCGTTCATCCGCGGTTCGAAGATCGGCAAAAAGAAATTTAATTCCTTCACGAACCAGGTTTTCGAGTTGGTAGCGACCGACTCTCACGCGCGATCTCCCGCGCGAGAATTTAAAACGATCACCCACGCAGCGAAGGCGAGTGCGCCTGCGAAGATAAACGGCGCACCCTTCGAAACTCCGTAAAGAAACCCGCCGATCGCGGGACCCAGAATTCGCCCGAGCGAAGCCAACGAATTTGTCACGCCAAGAACGGCGCCTTGTTCAGACGGCGGAGAGGCGAGTGAGATGAGACCGAGATTCGGTGGGCGCATCATTCCGTTCCCGAGCGCGAGAAGAGTCATGGTCACGGCGAGAAGCCAGATGTTGAATGAGAACGGAATCAAAACGAGCGAGAGAGCAAAACCACCAAGGCCCCAGAGAAGAACGCGTCGCTCGCCGAAACGAGGCATCCACTTGCGAATCAGATATCCTTGCGTGATGACCATCAAAACGCCCACATAAGCAAAGCCCATCGACGCTTTTTCGAGCCCCCACCCGAAGTGATCGGCGACGTAAGGGAAAAGCATGGCTTCCATCTGTGCCATGGCGAGACCCGACAAGAAGAACACGATCATGAGTGAGCCCACGATAGGCTCTCTCAAATGTTTGGTAATTTCGTTGATGCGATTTCGTCTTTCGCGCGGTTTGCGTGATTCTGCCGGTAGGCTTTCTTCGAGCACGCTGGCAGCGAGAACGAAGTTCGCGAGGCACAACACCGCTGCGCCGAGCGCTGAAAAACTTAAACCAAATGGCGGCGATGATCCTAAACGCTCACCGAGAATTCCAAGCCCCGCCCCGATCAAAGGTCCAAAGATAAAGCCAAGACCGAACGCGGCTCCGATCATGCCCATACCCTTCGAGCGGTTTTCGGGTGTCGTGACGTCGGCGATGTAAGCATGCGCGGTTGAAATGTTACCGCCAAAGACACCGGCCATCGCGCGAGCGAAAAACAAAAGCGGCAGCGATGTCGAAAATGCGAACACGAGGTACGAAAGTCCTCCGCCCGCCAACCCAATCAAAATCACGGGACGACGACCGATGCGGTCGCTGAGTGCGCCCCAAATCGGCGAGAAAAGAAACTGCGCCACTGAGTAGATCGACAGAAGAAGTCCCACTTCGAAGGGACTGGCTTTGAATTCACGCGCCAAATAGGGCGAAAGCGGAATGATAATCCCGAAGCCCACGAGATCGATGAAGACGGTCATGAAGATGACGAGCAAGCGAGACCGGCTGGTGTTTTTGGGGGCGGTGCGAGACATGGCGATATGAACCTTCTCATTTTTAAAAGTCGCATGCTACGCTTTTCGCTAGACGCCATGAAAGCAAATCTACTCGCTCTCACCATCAGTGCCTGTGTTGTCTCGACTGCTCACGCTTACACAGTCCCGGAGGCTCCGCCTTCGGCCTGGAATCGCGGCTCGTTCGGCGTTCAGACGTCGTCTGAGTACTTTTCTTCGCGTGCAAATTATGGTGAATCGCGAGGTTCTTACGAAAAACTGATCAACGATAACAAATGGACGTCTTTTGAAAATCGACTGAAGCTTCGCTTTGGTCTCGCTGATTGGGCATCGCTCTACGCCGGCATGGGAGCGGCGGCAGTCAGCGCGACATCCTCTGGGGTGACTCGTAACAACTCGGCGGTGAATGAGGTTTACCTCGGAGCTGATTTCGTACTTGCCCGTCGTTGGTGGCGCGTGATCCCGGAGATCGAGGCGAGCAGATCGGAAGAGCGTCGTGTAGGGAAA
>CAJYIL010000693.1 GCA_913774795.1 Pseudobdellovibrionaceae bacterium | reverse complement strand
CGCGACGAAGAACTCGATCCTCTTAGTCGACTACACGAATCACTTGCTCAAAGAGGGTAAAGAGATGCGTGAAGCCGTCGTCGAAGCGGGTCGCGTTCGCTTGAGACCGATCTTGATGACGACTCTCGCGTTGATTGCGGGGATGCTCCCAATCGCGATCGGTTTGAACGAAGCGTCGAAGCAAAGAACGGCGATGGGTGTCGCGGTTGTCGGCGGACTAATCTCCTCGACGCTTCTCACGCTTCTCGTTGTACCGGCCGCGTTCTCTTATCTTGAGCGCTACCGCCGCTGGAGCTTGTCGAAAGTGCGCAACATGGTTGGCCTTGAAGACGAGCACGTCGACGAAGACACGCCGGGATTGCCGCCCGCGATTGGCTCCGACGGCAAGCCGATGCGCGGACCTGAAGTTCACCTCGGGAAGTAAACGCGCTCGCTTCCTCGAAAGCCTCGTCGCCGAAAGGGACGAGGCATTTTTTATTTAGAATTTCGCCGATGAGATCGCGTCGATGATCGCAGCACCGCCGACATCGGTCTTGAGGGTCGGGCGATAGATGAGTGAAATCAGGTCTTTCACGATCGGTGATTGGTCGAGACGCCGTAGTTGGCTGTAGTGGGCCGCAACACGACCTGGTAAGACAGCGACGCCGCATCCTTCGACCGCCATCGTTGCGACGACCTCAAGACTCGAGGCTTCGATCTGGCGTTGAAACGGCCTCTTCAATTTCTTTAGCTGCTTGAGGATTTCTTGGCTCTGCATCAAGTCTGACTGCACGAGAAGCGTAGATTCATCGATCGCAGCCTTCGTGCGATAGAGAGCGACTTCATCCACGCCCAATCGTTTGATGACAAGATCAGGATGCGCGGGCGGATTAATAACCACTCCGAGATCGTAGCGGTGTTCGATCACATCGTTTGCGACGTGTCTCGAAAGGCCATGATGAATTGAAAAGGTTAGGCCCGGGTGCTTCGCGAGGAGGGCTTTTGCGAAGAGAGGGAGGGAATAAAGCGCGACCGAGTTGTGCATGCCGATCCGGTAGTGACCGATGGCGTCGGTTGACGACGCCAGTCGCACCGCTCGCTGCCAGGTTTCGATCATTTCTCGCGCGCTGGTGAGAAAACGGGTGCCGTCGCGTCTTAAGCGAAGGCCAGAGTTCGAACGATCGAAAAGTGATTGCCCGAGTTCATCTTCGAGACGCTTCAACGCCTGCGACAGTGCGGGTTGCGAAAGGCCCAAGATCTCTGAGGCTCGGCTGACGTTTCCGACTTCAGCGACGGTTACGAAGTACTTCAGGTCATCAATTCTCGGCATATCACCTCGCTATTCAAGAAACCTATCGCGATCATCTACATTATTCATTTTATTTTGGACAACGGAAAGGGCATTTACTGGCGCAGGAGGTTTGCGATGCGTGTTCTTGTTATGGCTTTTTTGATGTTCCAGAGTGCGACGAGCTTGGCCCGAGTGACGTCTGATCAGTTGGAGCACTTCACATGTGGGTGGCGCGGTGGCTGGCAAACGCTTTCTCTCAACTACGATGGTCCTCGCTACGGAGATAGCGTCTTCGTAACCCTCTCACCAGAAACGGTTTCGAATCTCACGCTCCCAAGCGACGTTCTGAAAGTCGTGACTGCAAAGCTCCAGGGCTTTATGACCATGGGCTCATGCGAAAAGAATCCGTCGACTGGCATTCTCATCAGATGCACTGAGCGTTACCAACCCGACCACGGTCAAAACCTGACACTCAAATTCGAACGCGTAGAGAAAACTCCCGAAGGCGTCGAACAACAAATCGAGATCTCAAGAAATATCCTGATCAACAAGCTCGACATCGTCGTAAAACAAGTCGGATCAAACGCGATCTTGGAGCTTACAGGGCAAGCCAATAACGGCCTCTACACGTCAATCCCGGTCGCCATCACTCAAAATTTAGGCGAGATTGGCGCTGGAAGCGCATGCCGGTTCGAAACTCAATCCTGGTACGATCGAATCGGCAATTAAACTCACGCCCGATATCGCCAAAACTTCGGAAGCACACCACCGACCGTAATATTAAACGGCACCGACACGCGCGCAGCCATCCAGCCCGCGCGTGCATGAAACGCGACCGCCCGAGGCATGGTGCGTGCTTGTCCGACGCCGATGATAAAAACATCCCACAAAGTCGCCGCCGGTTCACCTTGAAAGAGTGGCGTTCGTGATCAACGCTTTCTTCAGCAATACCGTAAATAAAATTGAACTCACTCGCACGCGTTGGAAGACTGCTGTTGACGGAGGGCGCCCATGAAAAAGAGGATCAAGGATCACGGACTTCTTCTCGCGCTCACGGCGCTGTTCATCGCGAGCTTTGGCGGTCAGATCGTCACAGGCTTCCACAGTCACAACGATGATCTCAAAAAACATCACCAACCTGAACTTGTGCTCAGCGATTACCTGCAATCAGGTCACTTCATCGAAGCGACTTTCGAAAACTGGGAGTCCGAGTTTCTTCAGATGGGCCTCTACGTCGTTTTAACCGCCGCTCTCTATCAACGGGGTTCGGCCGAATCCAATCCGCTTCCCGATGAACCCCAAGACGAAAAGAAATTCGCCAAACGCTACTTCCGTGACAGCCGCTTCCTGAGAACACTGTACGAGAACTCGTTGAGCGCCGCGCTCTTTGCGTTGTTCGCAATCTCGTTCGCTCTTCACTTATATGGAGGATGGCGCGAAGAGAACGTGAAACGCCTGATTTCGCCGGAGCATGCCCCTCCGCAAAGCTTGGGCGAATTCTTTGGAAGCAGCGATTTCTG